>JAQGJF010000238.1 GCA_028290765.1 Tardiphaga sp. | reverse complement strand
GGCTTTCAGACCGATACTGCGTCGCTGGCGGAAATTTATGCGCGCGCTCGACAATTGGGTTTCGAACTTGCGGCAGCAGAGGTCGCTCCGCAACTTAGGCTCCAATACGTCGACCAGCCGATGGGTGAATTTATCATCGGAATGGAGCCGATTAAAACGTGGAAGGGCGAGTCTGTCATTTTGACCGTGGCTAATGGTGGAGCGGGATTAGTCCTCATCGGCCGGGATGGTAGCGCCGACGCAGAAATACCGGTGGCGTCCCGTTTTTTGTTCGTGCGGTCCAATGAAGCCGCATTCTAAATTTCCGAAACCGAACGCGCCCGCAAAAGCAGCTGCGATCATGGAATCAATCCCGCGTAAGCCACTCAGAGCGGCTTATCATTGCTGCTTGGCGCTTTGGGGTCTGGCGTGTTTGCTCATCACGGCCGATGCTCGTCCGATGCTGTTGCAATCGGAATATTTTCCCGGTCCTTGGCTAGAGGTTACGCAAGAGATCAGGGACGTCCTCACTCTAAACAAAGTCTCTGCTTGCAGTCAGGCAGCGGGACGCGAATCGTCGCGCAACCGCGGCGAATATCTCTTGTACTGCACATCGGACGAGAAGCTTTGGACAAGTTGGCGCGTGCAACCCGCGGAGCACACCGTTCGCGGCCCGGGCAGACTTTTCCAAGGCATCGCACTGCCGAGCGGATATTAAGACGAATCAGGCGGTTGCTGTGTCGAGTGCGGTTTGCACCTGCTCAGCATGGGCTGAATCAAGGATCGTAGATCACGTGGCGATAGCCAAACCGGGCCGCGATTTCATCGACCCCGGCTTGGCTTTCGGGGTAAGCCTCGTAAAAAATATTTGTCTTGAAGAGGTTATTGTAAAACCGGGGATTCCACATCCATATAGCCGCGGGAAACACGCCCGTTGCGTCCAGCATGTCCTTGCGTACCCTTCTGACATGAACGCTTTGCGGCCAATCAAACCCGGGCCCGAATCTGCGGGGGTCGAGAGTTCTCTCTTCGAAAAAACGAAGGCTCAGTTCTCCAACTTGTGCAAAACGCGTGCGTTGTTCCGGTGAAACGAACGGGCACAGCGAGCTCTGCAAGGTCTTCGGGCCATTGTCATCGGATGCTTTCATCCCAAAGCACTGGGGCAAACCATCACGGCCACTGTAGGCATGGTGCCACGCCACGATGGAGCTCTTGCGAACCACCGTTTGGTCCGTCGCGATCAAGAGGTATGCGGCACAGGCCGAGATGCAATAATCGTAAATAACGATGATGGCGTGTCTGTCGTGGAGCAGGTTCGCAAGCGCGATCGCCGTTTCGGCGCTGCCGCCAGCGCTTCGAACGACGAACAAGCCGTTGTCTTTCAAGTTCCTGACGGAGGAGAGATCCTGGTCGTCGATGATCTCGCCGTCAAAGCACAAGATGCGCCGGTCGTCGCTAAGCGCGATGGGACGCCTTACGTTGCCCCGACAATACTCCACCGCGTCTTCATAGGCGAACGTCTCGGAAGCGGCGCGGGCATCCCTGATTTCGCAAATCAGCGCCCCGAAGAGCAATCCACAAAAACAGGTGAACGTGCGCAGGCTGCGCCAACGCTTCACATATCGTCGCCGCGGTCTTCCAACGACACATAACCCGGGCGCGGCAGCGGTTGAGAAATGTTGTCGGGCCGTCCTTGTGCAGGCCAGACGCAGCCGCACGGCGAGAGACCGGCGCGGACGGTTACACGACATCGACAGATCCCCCCGGATCGCAATGGATCAACCTTAGGGTTACGTGCAATCATGTCACACGTAAGGCATCTCTCCATGGCTCGTGCCGATGATGGCGCCTTCGTTTTTGGAAATCTCGAACGCCGGACGCATCAGCGCTGCAACGCCGGCAGCCAGGCCCAGCCGAACGAAAGATAGGTGTTTTTGGCGGCGTTATATACTGCAGATCGATCCGCCTCGCCGCGCCGGACCTCAACGCAAAACCCGCCGCGCATTTCTGCCGGCGGGGCCTTGAGCGCGACAATTCACTTTGAACAGTGCACCATGTTTCACTGGACCAGTCAAACTGAACTGCGATTTCTTTTCCACAGCCGCGCCCGGCTCACGCCGACTCCCACGTTCCGCCGCCGCTTTGTCTGCGGCGGTACGGTCCACGCGGCACGGTGACCGCCGGCTCGACAAAGCCTTGCGCGAAATTGCGCAACGAATCCGCGCCGTGCGAGGCCCAGTTGTGGAAAGGCCGATCGCGGAAGGTGGCGCGATCCTCGTCCCACTCCTTACGGTAATTGCGCAGCGCCTTCAGGCCGCGCTCGCAGCGCAAGGGATCGATCAGAGATGTTGCCAGCATGCGCCGCACCGCGTTGATGCCGTCGTTGATGTTTTGCACCCGCGGCACCGCGGTTGGATGAATGCCGAGGCCCACGAGGGTATCGAAGCGGCTCTTGCCGTTGGATATCTCGCCATTGTTGACATCGTGCGGGAAGTAGTGCGCGCCGAAGACATAGCCATATTGCTCGCGGCGCTTCTTCAATTCCTGCACATAATGTTCGAGACCGAAACCCGAGTTCTCGTAATAATCGATGAACCGGATTTCCCGCCCGATCACCTAGACGAACCAGATCGTGCAGGCGTCGTTGAGGCCGAGGTCCCAGGTCGTCATCACCGGCACGCCGGTGTCGATCGGCAACCGGGTCAGGCGGTTGTCCATTTCCATCCGCGCCAGCTGGTCCGAGTAATAAGCGCCCTCGATCGCTGCCTCGAAGGCCTCGTCGGGCGTGGACGGAAACTCCCGCTTCATGTCGCCTTGCTGCTGCTCGGCCTTCTTCACATACTAGGCCTTCTGGTCCGGAGTCAGCGTGATGCCGAGCCGCTCCAGCCTGGCAAAATAGTCGTGATACGAGGCCGGGATGTCGACAGCACCGGCGGCGAGCGCACAGGCCTCGTCTTCGTGCCAGGGCGAAAAGTGAAATTTGAAATCCATCGCCGTCAGTGGCGAGCCTTCGTTGCGTCGGCTCCGCGCGGCCTGGCAGATCTCGAAGAAATGCCCGTCCTGGCCTTCGGCGGTGCTTTCGATGAACACGATCCCGTTCTGGTCGAGGGTGTTGAGCGCGCCGCTGCGTACTTCGCGCGCCTTCGTCGGGAACTTGGCGCAGATCTTGCCGTATTCCGAGATATGCAGATATTGCAGCGTGGTGGAGCGCAGCGACGTCCCGACCCGGATGCTGGAATTGTTGGCGAGCAGCAGCTCGCAGGAATTGTCGTTTTTCGCCGGCAGCGCCGCCTTCAGGCGTTCCGGCAGATTGTCATAGGGAAACCGGATCTTGTCGCGGAAGATCGCCCTTGCGTCCGGCAGGGTATGCGCGATGGTGCCGGCGCGTATGTTGGAATGGAAGACGCAATCGTCCAGCATGTAGAGCTGGATGAAAGTGGTGAAGCCGCGCTGCCGCGCCTTCAGGATCACATTCTGGCGGTGCATCTGATAAAACAGCTCCTCCTGCGCCGAATTCATCGTGAAGGTGATGCGCCGGCCGGCCTTGTCGGTGATCTGGTAGAGGTTGTTCAGTCGCCACAGCTGGGAACGGAGGTTCTCTTGAAGCTCACTGTCCATCTGTGTTTTCCTCCTCGCTCGGAAGCCTGCGCGGCGTGCCGTCGATGGCGGTCAAGAGCTCGGCCCAGCCGTCGCCCGGTTCGTGTTTGGCAGTGACCTCCAGCCGGTCGCCATAGACGCGTGGCATCGCCCTTGTCATGATCCACCGCCGGTTCTCGCAGCGCAGCTCGGAGCGTCGGATGTTCTCATGGTCGACCACCACTTCGGTCTTGCCGCTTTCGTTGCGGCGCCGGATATGGTCGCGCCGGCTGTCGTCGCCGATTTCGACCAACTCGTCGACCATGATCTGGCCGCCGATCTCGCGCGCCTCCCTGTAGCGCGCCGCGAAACCGTCGCGGTCGCGCCGCACCCACAGCATGACCGCGCCGATGCACGGCATGCCGGGGTCATCGCACACTGCAATCAGGGTCCGGCCCTGCATCAGTTCGCCGAGAACCCGGTCGGCGAGTTCGGCGGAGTAGGGAAGCGGGCCCCCGCTCAGGGCGCGGCCGATTTCCTGGGCCTGCCTGTACCGCGCCGTGAAGTCCGCGCGA
>JAQGJF010000209.1 GCA_028290765.1 Tardiphaga sp. | reverse complement strand
GTTCATATCCGACATTCCGCGCGGCTTCCTTGGGACGCAAAGCCATCGCGATGACTTGTTCCGGCCATCCACGTCTTTCTTGCTGCGACTTCCTAAAGACGTGAATACCCGGGACTTATGTGCCGCTGAATTTTGGCGTAAATGCCCGATAGCGTTGGCGGGATCCGGCCATTCGTCGGTTTGGCCGCCGTTATGAATTTCAGATCTCAATCGGGAGGCCAGACATGTCGGATCTGTACGTTCTCGTTCACGGTGCATGGCATACCGGCGCCGAGATGGCGGCGGTTGCCGGGTATCTGCGCGAGAAAGGCCACGTCGTGCACTGCCCGACGATTGCGGGCAACAACACGGGCGACGACCGCGCCACGACGGGCCTCGAGCAGGCGATTGCGTCGATCGTCGCCTACATCGAGTCCAACGATCTGCGCGACATCCGGCTGGTCGGCCACAGCTACGGCGGCATGATCATTTCGGGCGTTGCCGACCGTCTGACCGACCGGATCAGGCGTCTCGTCTATGTCAATGCGTTCGTTCCGCTCGAGGGACAGAGCCTCAACGACATGGTGCCGCCACACTATATCGGCCTGTTCGAGGCCATCGCTGCCGCGAACAACAACGCCGTCATGCTGCCGTTCGAAATCTGGCGCGACGCCTTCATCAATGACGCCGATCTGGATCTGGCAAAGTCCGCTTTCGCCAAGCTCAACCCGCACCCCTACAAGACCTTCACCGACAAGATCTCGCTCACTCGCCCGCTTGCCGAAATGCCGGTCGGCAAATCCTACGTCAACTGCCGGCAGGACATCGCCTTGCCGCACAGCTTGCCGTGGCATCCACGACTGTCCGAACGCCTGGGCCTGTTTCGCCTGGTCGAATGCAACGGCAGCCACGAAATGTTCTTCAGCAATCCGCGGGAGCTTGCGGAGGCGATCGACAAAGCCGGCCGGGATTAGCATTAGGCTGACTCGGCGTTTAGTCCGTAGCCCGCATGAGCGCAGCGACATGCGGGGCGGCCCCGGATGTCGCTGCGCTCATGCGGGCTACGAAATGCCAATCTGCTCTACGCTCTGCACCGCAAAAGCATCATTTGATACCATTATCGCCATGACGAAGGATCAGGTGAAAGAAGGTCTCGATCGCGACGGTGAGCTTTATCATCCGGACAACGACGAATGGAATGCGATCGAGGAAGGCCTCGCCCAAGCCAAGCGGGGCGACGCTGTGTCCGCGGATGAGATCGCCTGCCTGTTGCAGCCGCACCGCCGTCATTGATCGGCTCTACTGCCAGCGTCGGAAAAGAACGCTGGCATTGACTCCGCCAAAGCCGAAGCCGTTCGACAACGCATGTTCGATCTGCATGGCCCGCGCTGCTCCGTGCACAATGTCAATTCCTTCAGCCGCGGGATCGGCGGTTTCGAGATTGAGCGTGGCCGGCGCGATCTGGTCCCGCAAGGCCAGGATCGTGAAGATGGCTTCCAGTCCCCCGGCCGCACCAAGGAGATGACCGGTCGCCGACTTCGTCGCGCTTACGGCGATGCCGTTGTCGCGGCCGAATATGGTCTTGATGGCCGCAAGCTCTCCCTTGTCGCCAACCGGGGTCGAAGTGGAATGCGCATTGAGGTGCTGAACGTTCGCGGGGCTCAGCTTCGCGCGCTGCAAGGCCAGTTCCATGGCGCGGGCCGCGCCGCGTCCGTCTTCCGGTCCTGACGTCATGTGATAGGCATCGGCGGTTGTTCCGTAGCCGATGATCTCGGCAAGGGGCGTTGCCCCTCGCGCAACCGCGTGTTCGATCGCCTCGATGACGAGCACGCCGGCTCCTTCGCCCATGACAAAGCCGTCGCGCTTCACATCAAAGGGACGAGAGGCCTTCTCCGGCGTCTCATTGAAGCCGATGGAGAGGGCGCGCGCCGCCGCGAAGCCGCCGAGGCTCACCTTGTCGATGCAGGCTTCCGATCCGCCGCAAATCGCGATGTCGGCCTCCCCAGTCAGGATCATGCGCGCGGCGTCACCAATAGCCTGCACGCTCGCGGCGCAGGCTGTAACGGGAGTGCCGATCGGCCCGGTAAATCCGTGCTTGATGGTGATGTGTCCGGCGGCCAGATTGGCGAGAAACGAGGGCACCGTGAAGGGAGAAAGCCGTCGAACGCCCCGATGATCGGTTATACGCACCGCCTCGGCGATCGCCGGAAAGCCACCGATGCCGGAGGCGATGATGGTGGCGGTGCGATCGGCTTCCGCAGCCGTTTTCGGTTGCCACCCCGCCATGGCGACGGCTTCCTGCGCTGCCGCGAGTGCAAAGAGAATGAAGCGGTCCATTTTGCGTTGATCTTTGGGAGCCGCGACCAGATCGGGATTGAAGCCGGCTGCGTCGACCGTATGGGGCAAAACGATGCCGGCGATCTTCGCCGGAAGGTCGTCGACCAGTTCCCCCGGCAAGTGCCGAATGCCCGATTTGCCCTCGAGCAATCGGCTCCAATTGGTTTCCACCCCGCAACCGAGTGGGGAAACCAGCCCCATGCCCGTAACGACAACCCTGCGCATGTCGCGCCTTTCATGATTTGATGTGTTCTTGTTGAAGCTCGCGTATCAGGTCGATGCGCCGCCGCGTTCCCACCGTCGCTGCCGGTCCCGGCATCAGGACGGTATTGTCGGGCGTGACGCGTTCACCGGTGCGTGCATCGATCACGACGGTGCGGCGTTCCTTCCCGGTTGCGCGATCGCCGAGCCGCAAGGCGACTTCATCGCGAGGAAGGTGGCGGCTTCCCCACGTGAAGAGCGCAATCACGACGGGATAGAAATCACGGCCCTTCGAGGTCAGGAGATATTCGTAGCGCGGTGGACGATCTTCATATTGCCGACGCTCGAACAAACCTTCGCTGACAAGATGTTTCAGCCTGCGGGTTAACGTGTTTGATCCGATCCCCAGGCTGCGTTCGTATTCATCGAAACGCTTCATGCCTTGCAACGCATCCCGCAAGATCAGGATGCTCCACCAGTCGCCCACGCTATCGAGGGCGCGGGCGGCGGGACAGTCCTGAGATTCAAAGCTGGTGCGCTGCATGGGCGGTTTATATACCACTAACTTCCATCATGGAAGTAACTGTGCGAAATTTTCGGTGAAGGCGATTGTCGGGAGCGCCCTGGATGTCGCTTCACTCATCCGGGCAACCGACACCAAAGGCTGTGGACTCCCCGCAACACCGCGAGGAAAACGTTTGTGTAATGCGGCAATCGTCGGAAATTGATGCAGGATGTCCGCTCGTAGTGCGCGAGCCGAGATGACTGCATGTTCGAATTGCGCTATCCCGCTACCGTCAGACAGGTGACTCGCGCGCTGGGCCGCGTCGGCGCATCGGCTACAGCCTGACCCAGGCGCGCGTCTCACAGATGCGCCGAAAAGGACGGAGGCGTGCGTGCGTTTTGATCTTGGGCCAGCGCTGGCTCGCCGCGCGGCCTGGCCGGCCGCGGCCGTTTTGGCGCTCCTGATCGCGCAGGTCTCGGCCGCCCGTGCCGATTGCACGCCCGCGGCCGCCAGCAACATCACCGCTAAC
>JAQGJF010000201.1 GCA_028290765.1 Tardiphaga sp. | reverse complement strand
GGCGCAAACCAGCTTCCGAACGAGGAGTTTGAGGATATGGCGTTGGTCTTTCCAACCAGGCCGAAGCGTTAAAGATTAGCGTTGCTTCGGGTGGCGCTTGCCGGAGCTGACTTCTCCTCCGGGTCATTTTCAGACCTCATCGCGTGCAATTACGAGGTCTGCTTTATACCGATGACCGGACATCGTCAGCGGATCGGTTTACGAAAAGTGTCAAGAGCGGAAATCGCCTAATGCGCGCTTCGGCGCGCCCTCGAGCAAGCAGCCAGCGAGGCCGACCGACCAGGCGTTCATCTTCTCTTTTTCCGCCCCGAGAGTTGCGGGCAGGCGGACTATCTGCGTTTGTGCATGCGCGCTGGCAGATTGAAGCGCCAGAACGAACACGGCGAGCCCGAGCAACACGCGTGATCAAAAATCGTACCCATGAATGAGCTCCCCTCTTGGTGCGTCAACATCGGCTTCCCAGCCGGTGGCGGTCGCCTCGTAAGCCCGATGCGTGAACGCCAAAAAACGTCCTCCTCTCACTGATCCAACGCGCTCAATCGATCATTCGCCTCCTGAATTCCGCCGGCATGAGCCTTCGCATAGTGCTCGCGCGCCTTCGTCGCTTCGCCGCGCGTTCCGTACGTCCCCCACCTGGAGAGAATGACGGGATCATATGTCTCCGCGAGTATAAAGCTCGCCTGTGCGCTGCCCGTCTCGGCAGCGTGCTCGAGTACGATCCGCGCCGCGCTGATATTGCCCTGGCCAAGCAGCACGTTGGCGCGCGCTATTAGCCTTTCCGCTTCCGGACTGTCTCGCGCTTCGGCGGCCGCTGGCCGCTCCATCGCAGCCGCCTTCGCGGCTTGTTTCACCTGGGCGACCTGGCTGTTCGCAGCGCGTTCGAGCGCAATGGGCGCACCGGTCGGGTGCCGCGTGGATTCAAGCCCTCGCGCCGGCGCCTCAACCCTGTCGTGCTCCTTCTGCAGAGACTGTCGCAGTTCCGCCGTCGCGTTCTCCGCCATTTCCTTGAGCCGCGCCGCCTCGTCGCCCGTCTTGCGCAACAATGCTACATGCTTCTCGATTTCGCTGCGCGCCATCGCGAGTTCGCTCGCCAGCGCGGCACTGCGAGCGCGTTCCTCTTCGAGCGCGTGGCGATGTTGCACCTTGCTCGCCGTCAGCTCTTGTCGCGCGGCGGTGGCATCTTGCAGGAGAGCGGCCGCCTTTTCGCGTTCCTGTCCTTGCAAGTGTACGGAAATCGCGGCCTCCGCCCGCAGCTGCAGATTGAGTTCGTCGATAGCCCGCCGGGCGTCGGCAAGCTCATTCGCCAAAACCTCTGAACGCCGCTTCTCCTCCAAAAATTGTCGTGCTGCCGGTGCGGACGCCTCCACGGCCTGCCTGACCTGCGCAGCCTCCTGCGCGCCGGCCTGATCGGCTTCGGCCTGTTGCCGCGGCGCCGACAGACTGGTCTTCCCTGTGTCCTGGCTCGGCAGCCGGGTCGCCTGCTCGGCGACCTGCCCGCCGATCGTGCTGCCGCCAACGATATCGTGCCGAGCGGCGTATCGGGTCGCATAGGCGGCGACCTCGGCGCGGAAATACGTGCCGATGAGCATCGCCGCAACGAGGGCTGCGGTGATTGAGGAAGTTGCCAATCGCCGCCGCGCATGCGGCGTGGGGTTCGCTTCGACCGGCACGGTCGGCGCCTCGAACGCCTCGACAGTCACGGGCGCCGCCGCCGCAACTGAACGAGCTGCGATGACGTCGCTGGC
The DNA here is from genome assembly GCA_028290765.1 of Tardiphaga sp. The sequence goes on along the minus strand of JAQGJF010000201.1, from coordinate 1,697 downwards.
CGCCGACTGCTGTGGCGGAGCCCGGCTCGAGGAGAAAGGGAAGAGGCTATATGGATACCAATGCGTGGGCGCGATCTTGCTTGGCCCGCCGTTTTCCCTGACCCATTCACCCGCCTCAGCCGACCAGTGAGCGACGTCATAGGTCCCACTCGCGTCATCCTCGAGAACGACGACGTTCCCGTCCCTGGGTGCGGTCTCGATCGCGTGGCGCATGCTGTCCTTCCGTGTTTCGAAAGACAATTCTCTCGCATCGTGTCTTGCGAGAGATCGTTCTTGCACAAGCCATAGCGGAATGCATGACGTCTGAAGGTGAGTATGATCACGTAGTAAGAAACGCCAAATCCGCGTGGCTACAGCAGAGTTCGGTGACAATCCGTGTTGTGCCTGTTTGCAAGTTTGTTACGTCGAGGGTCTTGGGAACTCCGAATGAAGCTTGACCCTAAACGCCACCATCATAACTTCGGCCCTGATCTCAACGGGCTCGACGAACTCGAAGCGGAGGTCAATTCTGTCGTGAGCTGCGCTCGGGCAATGGAAATACGGGACATGGGGCCATGAATTGCCCCGTAATTTAAATGGCTCGCGTATTTAGCTTCCGCTCAGCGAGAGGCTAGGGTGGGTTCGCAGCCTATTCAATAACCCAACAGGACTACCCCGAAAGACCAACCTAATGGTCCTTCGATATGATCAAGGCGCCGACACGAGCTTCATTCATCACTCTTGTTGCCGCGGAATCCGCGTGCGCTAAATGGCGCTCACCGCGCCGCCTTGGCAGGAATGGCGAGAGAACTAGGCCCTCGCCGGATCAGCGGGATCCGAGCGCTTTCCCGGTGCAAGCCGCAAGCGGCATCTGCCCGCGCCGGAACCGCGCCAAAGCCTACGGGATTGTCCGACGAAAATGGTTTGGACTAGTTACGATCGAGCCGAGATGTCCGATACGGGTCAAAAGCTGACCTGGTCCGAACGTCCGCTTCTGGCGCAAACCGGATATTCGGCGCACGGACTGTGTCAGCTAAGTGCCAACAACGAACTGTCTGGCCGAGCAGAGCCTCGGCGTCCTTGGCGTGTAGCCGCTCCCAATCGGATGTTGCGACGATCAAAAGCCTCACTCACTCGGGCACGACGGCCTTCGCATTGTTACCTGAAAATAGTGCCGGCACGTCGAACTTGCCGGTCTGCAGGTCATATCTGCAGCGCCAGCCGTTCACCACGCTGGTCTGCATGGGTTTGCGACCCTTGACGTCGGCATCCCCCGACAGGGCGATCAGAACATAGCGGTTCGCCGGCCAATCGACGCCGAGCCCGCGATAGTTCTCCTCAGTCCCCTCCAGCAGATACGCCGAGGTGTGATACTCCGGCGCCTTCACGAGCTTTCGCCAGTCGGGCCTCCTCTTCAGATAGTCCCACGCCAGATCGCCGAGCGGCTTCCTGCTCGCGCGCAAAAAGCCCTGCGGCGTGAGGCGGTACAGATGGAGCGTGGAGGTGCCCGAGCCGATCTTTTGCACGCGAACGATCCATTTCAGATCGTTTGTGAAGATAAAATCCGCGGGATAGTCGGCCGGCTCCGGATCAAGCAGCGTGAATGCGCCCGGCCGGCGCACCCAGAACTGCCATTTCCAGTCGTCCGTATCCTTGTTCAGATATTGCTCGATCGTGATCGCGCCGTCCGGCGATTTCCGGGTGTATTTCTCTTCGAT
>JAQGJF010000187.1 GCA_028290765.1 Tardiphaga sp. | reverse complement strand
ACTTGCTCATCATCCCGGTCCCTTCGATCACGCGCCCTTGAGAATAGCGGCGAGCTTGCGCACGGTCCGCTTTTCCTCGGGCGATAAATTCTCCTGCCTGCTCTTGGCGTAAACCATCAGCAGATACAGCGGCCGATCCGGGTGGTGATAAAAGTAGATCACCCGCGAGCCGCCTCGCTTTCCAACGCCGGCGCTTCCCCAACGGACTTTTCGAACGCCAACGGTATCGACGATGATCGGCAAATGGCACAGAATAGCCCATTCGTCTTGCCGGTTGCGGAAGTGGCGGATTAAGCCTTCCGCCTTCGCTCTTCGAGCCGCGACGGACAAATCGGCTCCAATCCGCGCTACGGGCGAAATATATTCAACTGCGAAGGTAAGCAGCGTTAAGCAGTCACGCTCGTTGGGAAGTACGGAAGATACCGGCCGAAATGGTCATCCGCGATAGATTTTGTCCGTCCGGAACCGTACTTTAAGTTGGCGAAAATATGTGGTTCGCCGTTCAATTTCCGAGGCGGTGGCCCGCTTTGAATTTGGCATCCTGACCGCTGTCAGTGTTTCCAGGTCGTGTCGTCGACGACCTCGCGCTAACAATGCATGTGCGGATGGGAATGTAACCCCCCAGTCAAGTGTGATTGCATTCCGCCGCCAGCGGCCCCGTCGCTTGCCATCCCCCCCAGCCCGGCAAAGATGGGGCCGTCTGGCTTGAAACGAAATCGTGCCGGTTGCCGGGCTCACAGCTACCACTTTTTTGGATCGCCATAGGCATCCAACGCACTCTTGGCGGCAGACTTCAGAAAATTTTGATCGTTGGAGACGACGTAGGCGGTGGCACCGAGATCACGCATGGCCGCGGCGTCCTCCTGGCTCGAGACCAGCACCATCGTCGGCATCTTCGCGGCATTGGCCGCGGCGGTAATCCTGGCAACGGCCTTTTTCATGCCCGCGGCGCCCATCGCCGCGGTCAGGTCGCCCCTGCCGATGAAGAAAGCATCGACCCCGCTCTGCGAGGCGATGGCGTCGATTTCGTCGAGCGCGGCCTCATCCTCGATCATCGCCACGCAGGCGACCCGGGCATCCTGTTCGTCCATGTGATCGGACATCGAGGCGCCGCCAAACCGGCCGGCCCGGGTGGTGCTCGAAAAGCCCCGGCTGCCGCCGCGATAGCGACAGGCCTGGGCAATCGCCTTCGCCTTGCTCAATGAATCGCAATGCGGAACGAGGACGCCGGTGGCACCGCAGTCCAGAACGGACAAGATGCTGGCGGCCGTCGGCTCCGAAATCCGGACCAGCGCCGCCATGCCACTGGCCCTGGCCGCCAGACAGGCCAGATCGATCGACCATCGGTCGAAGGGGGCGTGTTCCTGATCGACGATGACGAAATCGTAGCCGACCTCGCCGATGATCTCGGTGGTGTGACTGGTCGGCGTCTTGATGAATGTCCCGAGGACATGCTCGCCGTTTTTGAGCCTCGAGCGAAACTCGGTGGCGGGTGCACGCGTGCTGGCCATGTTTTTTTCCTTATGCCGATAGTGTTTGGACCGGACGCGTGACCGTAAGGCGCCGGACGCTGGTTCCGGAACGCTTTCGACGGTGATTTCATCTTGTGAAATTCGGCTGTGTGCGCACGCGCGCGGGCGGTTTGCCCGGCGGCTCCGGCCCGGAATGGCCGGGAAATGGCTGCTTGTGCAAGCCTCGAATATTTCACACGATGAAACATTTCCCGAATTGCATTGGCGCGGGGGATATTCGTGTCCAGTTTGGGAGGCGAGCACACGGCAATGCGCTAGGCCGCTCCTGGTTGAGAGGAAGCGGAAACAAACAAGGTCCGATCAATGGACCGGTATCGAGTGAACACACAGGGAGGCCCTTCAAATGAATCTCGATTCATTGATCCCGATCGATTCCCACGCGCCGCGAGGACGCGCAAAGCGACAAAACCGCCTGCGCTGCCGGTCGAACTCGAAACGGGGCGATGCACTGCCGGCCGAAAGCTCCTATCAGCCGGTCGAAGCCGCGCAGCGGGTGCTGCAGGTGCTTCGCGCGATGAATTCGCTGCGCTCCGCGTCGGTCGCCGAGCTTCACGCCATCACCGGGCTTTCGAAATCGACCATCGTCAGGATGCTCGAGACGCTGATCTTCGAGGGCTATGTCGTACGCGACAATTTCATCAGCGGTTATCGCGTGACCTCCGAGGCGCAGCACCTCAGCAACGGATTCCGAGGCCTGCCGCTCGTGATCGAGGCCTCGCGGCCATGGGCGGTGAGCCTCACCAAACGGATCAAGTGGCCGGTCAGCGTCGCCACCGTCGACCATGGCAAACTCAGCGTGGATTTTACCACCTCGGCCATCAGTCCCTGGGCGTTTCCATTCACCACCCTGCACCGCCAATTGAGCCTGGCGAACAGCGCGCTGGGACGCTGCTATCTGGCCTTCTGCTCCCCAACCGAGCGGGAGCATCTGCTGCTCGGCCTGGCAACGAGCGGAAAAGGCGAAGAGGAATTCGACCCCGCACTCCTCGACCACGCGCTCAAGACGGCTCGCCAAAACGGATACGCCGTTCAGGACGGGATGCGAGGCGCCCGGCGGTTTCAATTCATCGGCGTTCCCGTTTTCAATGAGGGGGCGTGCGTCGCATGCATCGGCGTGGGGTTCTACTCCAGCGCACCGGTGGCCGATCATATCGCGTCGGACGTTTATGTGCCGACACGCGAAGCGGCGGACATGATTGAAAAGGACATCGCGCGATTGCGCGCCCGTCCGACTGAACAAGCTTGAAAGCCCGGGAGCCGTTCCATGACGCGTAAGGTCATCGTCACATGCGCCGTCACCGGCGCGGCCGCGCTGTCGCGCAACAGCAAATACGTGCCGATCACGCCGAAACAGATCGCCGACGAGATCGTCAGCGCCGCCAAGGCCGGCGCCGCCATCGCCCACGTCCACGTTCGCGACCCCGAAACAGGCGCGGCTTCCAGCGAGCTGAAGCTTTACGAGGAGACCGTCGACAGGGTGAGATCCTCCGCCGTCGACATCATCCTCAACCTGACCGGCGGTCCGGGAGCGCGATTCGATCCACCCGTCGAGGATGCCGGCACCGTCGTGGGCGTGGTCTCGCCCGCCAAGCGGATCCAGCACATCGTGAAACTAAAACCGGAAATCTGCACCCTCGACGTCGCCACGATGAATTTTGGTCCGACCGCGATCGTCAATACACCGACCCATCTGAAGTCCATGGCGGCCGGAATGGTCGAAGCCGGCGTCAAGCCGGAGCTGGAGGTTTTCGACCTCGGCCATGTACGCCTTGCGCGGCAACTGCTGAAGGAAGGCCACCTGCCGACACCGCCGCTGTTCCAGTTCTGCCTCGGCATTCCCGCCGGCGCGCCGGCCACGACCGAAGCCATGCTGCTGATGCGCAGTCTGGTCGAGGCGGGCACGACCTGGGCGGCGTTCGGCATCTCGCGGGCGGAGTTTCCGATGGTGGCGCAATCGGTCATTCTCGGTGGGCACGTTCGTGTCGGGCTGGAGGACAATTTGTTCCTCGCGGACGGCGAATTATCGCCGGGCAACGCGCCGCTGGTGGAGCGCGCCTGCACCATCGTGAATTCGCTGGGCTGTTCGGTGGCCACACCCAAGGAAGCCAGGGCGCTGTTGTCGCTGCCTGCCAGGTAGATGGCCAGGAGCCGCTCAGGAGGCTCGACATCAGAAGAAGCGGCCATCAGGAGGACCGCGTTGGACGGTGCAGGCAACAACAGACATCCCGATCCTTCATCGCAGGGGTGGGCGATCCGGCCGGGACACATCTCCTTGCTGGTCGGGCCGTTCTGGGAGCGACGCGTCGACGGCGGCATTCAGATCGGACTGGTTTGCGACCCGCGCCACGACAACGGCAGAGGCAACATGCACGGCGGCGTGTTGATGACGCTGGCCGACCTCGGCATGGGAGCGGCGGCTCGCTCGGGCGGCGACGACATCCAGTGCGCCACCGTTCAACTCGACGTCGCCTTCATGCAAGCGGTCGACATCGGCGAATTCGTGACCACCGAATGTCACATCCGGCACCAGACGAGGCGTCTGATCTTCGTTTCGGGCACGCTCAAAGCCGGCGAGAAAGCCGTTGCCTCCGCCCAGGGCGTCTTCAAGGCGCTGGCCAAGACCGGGCCGACGTGACGCCTTGCAGGCGGGCTAAAGTTTCACGGAGCGAAAACATCGAATTGCGTGCTTTCTGTCGCTCGCCGGCGAAACTAGTCTGATCGGCGGACTTTCGCACTCGAGCTGCCAAGCCTTGAGCTGCAAGAGCCGCATCGCTGCCAAGATCGGAGAAGAGCCGTGTACGCCGCAAACGATCCAAGGAGCACCATGCCCCAGACCGGGGCGACCGCGAACCTCGCCACGACATTCAAAGGGGCGGAATATGCCCGCTGGTACGAGCAGGCTCCGCAGGAGCAACGTCCGGGAATGCAGACCTGGTACACCCGTGGCCAAAGCATGATTGTGGCTTACACAGAGGCAGATGTGGGGGCGAAGCTCGCGCGCGATGCCCAGCCGGACGAATACATGCTGCTGCTGCCGTCGAAAGACAGTGTCGTGCAGGTGACGGCCGGCGATCAGAGCAAGACCGTGCCTGGCTATTCCGTCGTGGTGGTGCCGCCAGGGCGAAGCTAGATCGAGGTAAATGCCGTCGGCCCGATCGTTCGAATCTTTTCGACGAATGCGCTGGACCTGCTTCCGAAATGCTCCAATGCACAATCCTACGCGGCGGAGCCGGACCCCAATGTCACGCCGTTCGCGGCATGGCCCAGCCCGCCCGGCGGCTTCGCGATCCGCAGCTACAGCCTGGACGTTCCGAAAACTCCCGGCCGGTTTGGCCGGCTGTTCCGCTGCTCGACCATCATGATCAATTGCATTTATCCCTCCCCGCCGCGCAACACGAAAAACCTGTCGCCTCATCACCACGACGACTTCGAACAGGGATCGCTTTGCCTGGAGGGAGCCTACACCCACTATCTGCGCTGGCCGTGGGTCACCGACAAGGCGGCGTGGCGGGCGGATGCGGCCGAACTGTGCCGCGCGCCGTCGCTTTGCATCATTCCGCCGCCGGCCATTCATACCTCGCAGTCGATGGACGATAGCAATGTGCTGGTCGATATTTTCGCGCCGCCACGGGCCGACTTCTCGTCGAAGCCGGGCTGGGTTTTGAATGCGGACGACTACCCGACGCCTGCCTCGACGGCATGAGGACTTTTCGAGTCCGGAACAAGAAAACAACAAGGAGCACGCAATGAACGTGGCAACAGCAAAGCTGGAAGACGTAAGCCTCTCGGAACAGGTTGCCGGCCTCATGGTCGGCGCGGTGGACCTCCACTGCCACAGCGGCCCGGCAGCGATGCCGCGGATGCTCGATCATCATGAAGCGATGCTGGACGCGGCTGCCGCCGGCTTCGAGTCGCTGCTGTACAAGGACCATTATTACGCCGGCATGGCGCACGCAAAAATCCTTCAGAAGCTCGTGCCTTACGTCAAGACGCGGCTCTACTCCGGCATTGCCCTCAACAATGCCAGCGGCGGGATCAATCCATACGCCGTCGACCATGCCATCAAGCTGGACGGCAAGATCGTCTGGATGCCGACCTTTTCGGCTGCAAACCACATCGAAAAAAACAGCACCGAGGCGAAAAACTTCCCGAAATCCATCAAGCCGATGCTGACGCCGAGCCCGCTTTCCGTGCTCGATGGCAACGGAAAACTGACCGCAGAGACGCAGCAGATCCTGGACCTGATCGCCGAGGGAGACATCATCCTGGCGGGCGGGCATCTCAGCGCGCGCGAACAGATCATCATGTTCGAGGAAGCCCGGCGTCGCGGTGTCAAGAAAATGCTGGTCAATCACCCGACCTACGTCATCGGCTGTTCGGACGACGACATCCGCCACCTCGTCGGGCTCGGCGTCTACATGGAACACTCGATCTGCATGTTCATCGAGATCGAGGGGCGCGAACAAAAGCGTGACGCCAACGATCTGTCCCGCCTCATCCAGGTTGCAGGCGTGGACCACACCATCCTCTGCTCGGACTTAGGCCTGGTCGGGATGCCCCGGCCGGTCGAGGGCTACCGGCGGATCATCGGCGATCTCATTCGCCTTCAGTACGGCGAAAAGGATATTCGCAAGCTGGTCGGACGCAATGCGGCGGAGCTGCTGTGAGCGGCATTCGCGTTCCGTCGCATTGACGTCGCGACATGCTGCCGCATGCCGCCTTGCCCTGATGCTGCGTCGCAAAGCGACCCGGGATCCGTTCACAATTTCATTCGATGAAACCGACGTCGATAAACGTAGTCAGCCCAGGGATTCAAGTCCAGCTTCAACCGACTGGAAAACGGGGGCTCAACAGAAGCCGACTCCTTCATGGGAGGACCCGCAGCAACTCCCGAGGAAGCGACCATGGCTGAGAGCATCGGAGCATCGACCCCCGCCCTCGATCCGGATTTCCGAACCAAAAGAAGACGAGCGATCCTGAGCGCCTGGGCCGGGTTCGCCATGGATTCATATTCCATCTTCATCGTGGTCTCGACGCTGCTGCCCGCGCTGGTCTACTTCCAGGGCGACATGTCGCCGGAGCAAAGGGCTGTTTTCGCGGGCATGACCCTCGCCGTGACGCTGCTCGGCCGGCCTCTCGGCGCGCTGATCTTCGGTCACTACGCCGACCTCATCGGCCGGCAGAGAATCGGCGCCATCACCATCTTCGGATTCGGCACCATTTCGCTGTTGATCGGGTGCCTGCCGGGCGCCGAGCTGGTCGGGGCCACGGTGGCCACCTCCTTGCTGATCGGGCTGCGGTTCATCGAGGGAATATTCCTGGGCGGCGAATATACCGCGGCCACGCCGATGGCGCTCGAATATGCATCGCCGTCGCGCCGGGGGTTCGTCGGGGGATTGATCCAGTGCGCGGCCAGCGGCGGATCCTTTGTCGTGGGGGTTCTCAACACCCTGGTCCTCATGGTGGTCGTCAATGACGGGCTGCATTCGCCCTACGTCCAATGGGGCTGGCGGATACCCTTCATCATCGGCTTCTTCCTGTCGTTCGCGGTCGCCTGGTTTCTGCGACGCAATGTCGAGGACTCCGCGGTCTGGAAAAGCGCGAGCGCGTCGAGCAACAAGAAGAGCTCGCCGCTGAAGGAGATGCTGAAGGGCCGCTCCGGCCGGGCCTTCATCCAGTCGTGGGCGATCATGACCGGTGTTTTCTTCCTCATCAACATCGGCAGCAGCGTGCTGAATCAGTTCCTGCTGCATAATAACCCGGGATACACCGCGACCGATCTGGCGCGTACCCAGCTCGTGGTGCCGCTGTTCGGGATGACATCCTACGTTTTCTTCGGCTGGCTCAGCGATCATATCGGCCGCAAGCCGGCCCTGTACATTTCCGGCGCGCTCATCACCCTGCTGACGCCGGTGACCATGACGCTGATCGGCGGCGGATCCGTGCAGGGGTGGTTCAATCTGACGATGCTGGCCACCGCGACCCAGATGCTGTACGTCGCTCCCCTGGGCGTGCTGCCGGCCTACATCAACGAGCGTTTCGCGACGTCGGTTCGCTCGTCCGGCTGGGGCACGGCCTACAGCGCCGCCGTGATCATCCCGTCGTTTTTTCCCTATTACATGATCTGGCTCAGCTATTTCATGCCGTTTGTCTACACGGCAGGCGTCCTCATGGCGTTCGGCGGCGTCATCATCGTGGTGGCGACGGCGTGCGGGCCGGAGACGCGGGCGGTCGATCTCCGAACGGCAGGCACGAAAGACGACGCGCCCGCCGCCATCATCAAATCGCCCGGAACCGTCGGCGTGCAGGCGACCGGCTCCGTCACCTAGCGCTTCTGCTTCGTTCCATGCGTTTGCGCGCTGCGGATGACGCCGGAGTCTGCCATCGGGCCGCGCTTCGCGCGGACCCGGTGGGCTCCAATCCGCCCTGCGCGCTGGCCGGCGAAATCCGTACATTGTCGCGGGCTCCCCACCGGCGTATCCTTGATACCAGACCGCAATCGACCGTCCGAAAGGATAGCCGGAAGCGCAGGTGGGAGATTGAGATGGATGACCGAACCGTGCGGGCGGCGCTGCAGCGCCACTGGGAGGCTTCGGACGCGAGCGATTTCAAGGTCGAACATGAAATCTACCGCGAGTATGCAGTGCTCGATTATCCGCAATCGGGCGAGCGGATCCGCGGCCGGCACAATATTCAAGAGAGCCGGTTCGTCCAGCCCAACAAGAAGCGCTTTACGGTCCGGCGCATTACCGGCAGCGGCGATCTCTGGGTCACTGAATTCGTCCTCAGCTATGACGGCAACCCATCCTACGCGGTGAGCATCATGGAATTCCGCGAAGGACAGGTGGCCAGCGAAACGCAATATTTCGCCGATCGGTTCGACCCCGCTCCCTCGCGCGCGCATCTTGTCGAGCGAGCAGCGCGTCCGGCGGATTGAAGCCCACCGGCTCCGCAGATCAGACCCGGATCGGCCTTTGCGCTTTCATGCCGGCCGCTTGCGCGCAGGATCGGAGCGTCGCGCGGCATCCTGGTTTCTTTGAGGAATAGAACGCGACGCAAGAGCTGGTCTTGACCGTGCAACATGTGAAATTTGAATATCAAACGGGTCGTCCCGGCGCGAGCTACAACAACGCCGGGACGATGTGCCGCTTGATCAGGCTCAAAACGAGCTATCTTCTCCAGACGACCGGCGCTCTCCGCCAGCCAGCGGGCGGCGGCGGCCCGAGGTCTCGCTGCCAGACCCTGCCGTCGTCGAACTGAATCCGCATTCCGTCGGGTGAATAGACGGCGCTCTCGTTACGCGCGTCGATCCAGATCCGGCTGTTCGGTGCGGTCAAATCGGGCCAGGCGCGATAAGACTCTCCGGTCTCAGTCACGAGGTTCACCTGCTCTCCGTTCTGGGTGACGAAGGCTGGAGCGCCTAGATAACCATCACGACAATCCTGGATGCACCTGTAAGTGCCCGTGAGGTTGATCGATTGCGCCGAGGCGCCGGTGGCGAACGCGGCGACAGCGGCAATAACAAGCGGCAAACATCTCATCGGATTACTCCATCGCTACGAGGTCGGATTGGTCTTTGCTCGGGCGCATTCGCGCCGCCTGACCATGCGAATGACGCAGTCGGATCAGCCCTCCACCGGCGGGCCTTCCGGGACATAAAATCCTGACGCCATCGTTTGTTCCGGGGTTCCTTCACCAGTGCTTGATCGCAACGTGAGAGAGCGTGAGAGAGAGGTGCCTTTGTTTTGGCAAAAGACGTTGAACCGGACTGCCCGCGGACATGTGCAATTGCAAAAACAGACAGTTGAAGCCGGAACGGGTTGCCCGCGAGGTGGTTGATTCTCCCAGGGAGAACCGCAGTGGCACAGAAGAATCGCCAGCCCAGCCCGTCCGAAACAGGCGAACAGGTTCCAGCGCGACCGCACGATACCGGCAGTGCGGCCAACGAAACTGTCGATGGACTTGACGCCACGACCGAAGCGTTACGGCACGCCACGGAAGACACGCCGTCCGGGGCTAATCCCGACGATGTCGAGAAAACACCGGTCTTTGACCGTGCGGGTGCCGCGCCGAAAATCTAGCGGGAGGACGGGCGGCGCCGCGATCAATAAAGCGGCTTTGAACCTTGAGCCGCCAGCGGAGACCTATCTACGGAGGCAATTTCTAGGAGACTGTTATGACCAACTGGCACGATACGATGGTCGATAGACCGGAAACAGATGGCGCGGTCTACGTCACCGGATGGACGGTTTCTGGCTTGGCTGTGCTTGGTGCAATCCTGGCCGTCTGGATATTCGGGGTTTAAGGCCGCCTGCCCCGTCGACGTTGCCCCAGACCGCACCGGAACCGGAATCGCGGAACTCTCGGATTCGGACCAGCTTCCGAAGCAGATGATACCAACGGATTGCTGCCTGCCAGACTGTGCAACGCACTCTGCTGCGCTGCGTAATGCTGGCGCGCTGAATGCATTACGCCGCCCCCCTCACATCGTCGCCCCCAGCACCCACGGCGCGAACTCGGCGCCGCCGAAATCGAAGGCCTCGCTCTTGGTCGGCTCGCCGGAGGCCACCTTCAGCATCAGGTCGAAGATGCGCGCCCCGCATTGCTGCACGGTTTCCTCGCCGTCGAGGATGGTGCCGCAATTGACGTCCATGTCGTCTTCCATGCGCTTGAACATCGGCGAGTTGGTCGCGAGCTTGATGGAGGGCGCGGGCTTGCAGCCGAACACGCTGCCGCGCCCGGTGGTGAAGCAGACCAGGTTGGCGCCGCCCGCGACCTGCCCGGTCGCCGCCACCGGATCGTAGCCCGGGGTGTCCATGAACACGAAGCCCTTCTTGGTGACGGCCTCGGCGTAGTTCACGACATCGACAAGATTGGTGCTGCCGGCCTTGGCCATCGCGCCCAGCGACTTTTCCAGAATCGTGGTAAGGCCGCCGGCCTTGTTGCCGGGGCTCGGATTGGCGTTCATCTCGGCGCCTTCCCGCGCCGTGTATTCGTCCCACCAGCGCATCAGCGCCACGAGTTTCTCGCCGACCTCGCGGCTGACGGCGCGGCGCGTCAAGAGATGCTCGGCGCCGTAGGTCTCCGGCGTCTCCGACAGGATCACGGTGCCGCCATGGCGGACCAGCAGATCGCTCGCGGCACCGAGCGCCGGATTGGCCGAGACGCCCGAATAGCCGTCGGAGCCGCCGCATTGCAGCGCCACGATGAGTTCGCTGGCGGAGACCGGTTCGCGTTGCACCTTGTTGGCATCGACCAGGGCCTCGCGCACGAAGGCGACGCCGGCTTCCACGGTCTTGCGGGTGCCGCCGATTTCCTGGATTTCCAATTCGCGCAACCGGCCTGCGAGCTTCTGTTCCTTCATCAGGCCGCCGATCTGGTTGACCTCGCAGCCGAGCCCCATCACCACGACGGCGGAAAAATTGACATGCCGCGCATAGCCGCCGAGCGTGCGGCGCAGCAGCGCCAGCGGCTCGTCCTGGGTCATGCCGCAGCCGGTCTTGTGGGTCAGCGCCACCACGCCGTCGACATTGGGATAATCCGCCAGCGGGTTGTCGCCCGAGAACGGATTCTTCTTGAAGATGTCCGCCACCATGCCAGCGACATGGGCGCTGCAATTCACCGAGGTGAGAATGCCGATGTAGTTGCGGGTCGCGACCCGCCCGTCGGGGCGGCGGATGCCCTGGAACGTCGCCGGCAGGTCGAAATTCGGCGTCGGCGTCACATCGACGCCGAACGCATAGTCCTTGGCAAAATCGCCCATGCCGCAATTCTGGGTATGGACATGCTGGCCCGGTGCGATCGGCATCGTGGCAAAGCCGATGATCTGGCCATAGCGGCGGATCGCTTCGCCGGTCGCGATCGGCCGGATCGCCACCTTGTGGCCCGCCGGAATGCGCTCGACGGTGATGACGCCCTCCGCCACCACGGTGCCGGGCATGATGCTCAGGCGCGCGATCAGCACGCCGTCATCGGGATGCAATCGGATCACGGGAGCTGGGGCCATGGGGTTTCTCCTTGATATCTATGACGCGCTACCGCGACAACACCTCATCCTGAGGAGCGCGCTCTTGCGCGCATCTCGAAGGATGGGCCACGCGTTTCTCAACGCCCTCGTGCTTCGAGACGGCCCTACGGGCCTCCTCAGCATGAGGGCGTTGTAGCACAGCTTGCAGAGGCGGCGTCGCTTCTTACGCCTTGCCGCCCGATTCCTTGCGGGTCTGCGCGACCCAGGACTTGGCACCGATGGCCAGACATCCCGAGTCGTTGAGCAGGGTCACCAGCTTGAAGCCCATGTTGATCGCCTTGGTGGCGCCGACCGGGCCGCTGCAGTGGATGCCGGGCGCGATGCCGCGCTTGCCGCATTCCTTGACCAGCTTTTCGTAGATTCTCATGATCTCGGGCTCTTCGCGATCGAGCTTCGGCACCAGGCCGTAGGAAAAGCCGAGATCGCTGGGGCCGACATAGATTCCGGCGATGCCTTCGACGTCGAGAATGGATTCCATGTTCTCGACCGCGGTCTTGGTCTCCATCATCGGAATGCAGAGTGTCTCCGCGTTGGCGGTGTCCTGATAGGTGCCGGAAGAGCCATAGAGGCCGGCGCGGATCGGGCCGTTGCTGCGGGTGCCGCGCGGCGGATATTTGCAATAGGAAACGAAATTTTCCGCTTCCTGTTTGGTGTTGATCATCGGGCAGATCACGCCATAGGCGCCGCCGTCCAGCACCTTGCCGATGATGCCGGGCTCGTTCCACGGCACGCGCACCATCGGCGTCACCGGATGCGCCTGCATCGCCTGGAAGCATTGCACCATCGACATGTAGTCCTGCACGCCGTGCTGGATATCCACGGTCAGGCTGTCGAAGCCGCACTGCGCCATCACCTCGGCGGAGAACCCCGAGGGGATCGCCAGCCAGCCGTTGACCGCGACTTTGCCGGCGGCCCAGATCTGCTTGACGTTGTTTGCCATTGGTCGTTTTTCCTTTTTGATGTTGGCGTGGCGTTGGGTTGTTTGATCGCGTTCGCGGTTATGCGGTGGCTTTGGTGACGGCGGCCTCGGGAACACCAACCTCGCGCGCGGTGTTGACGA
>JAQGJF010000132.1 GCA_028290765.1 Tardiphaga sp. | reverse complement strand
TCATCGACTAACGCATTGATGTCAGCAAGACGATGCTCGCCGGAGCCTTCACGGGAGTGCTGCAGCATGTTTTTTACGATGGAATCGGCGCGCTTGCCGTGCTGCACCACCTTTTCGAGATTGCCCTTCAGCATGTGGGTGAGCTCGTCGATTTCCTCCCGGGTCTTGTCGTCGAGCGCGATCGGCTTGAGCACGTCGTTGAGTTCGTCGATCAATTCCCCCGACAGCGCCGAGAAATTATTGACGAAGTTGAGCGGGTTCTTGATCTCGTGGGCGATGCCGGCGGTGAGTTGGCCGAGCGAGGCGAGCTTTTCGGTCTGCACCAGGCGGTCCTGCGCGGTGCGCAATTCGTCGAGCGACTGAGACAATTCCCGGGTGCGTTCCTGCACCTGCTCAAACAGCCTTACATTCGAGATGGCAATGACCGCCTGGTCGGCGAAGGTCTCCACCACCTCGATCTGACGGCTGTTGAACGGCGTAAGGTGGGACTGGCGCATGGTAATCACGCCGATCGCGGTGCCTTCCCGCATCAGCGGCACGGAAAGCAACGCGCGGCGGTCACCGACCGCCATCGGTCCCTGGCCGAACTCCGGATCTGCGCTGATATCGGGGACATGAATGGTGCGCTTCTCGCGCGCAGCCCTCGCGGTCGACGACCCGGCCTGATCAATGGCAATCGGATTGCTGCGAAGAAAGTCCAGATATTCCGGCATCGTACCCGAGGCGGCCGCGATGCGGAATTTTCCGTCGCTCAGCAGAAACACGGTGGTGGTTTCGGTGCCGCACAGATGCCGCGACGTCTCCACGATGACATCGAGAACTGGCTGCAATGAATTCGGCGAGCGGCTGATGACCCGCAAGACATCCGCCGTTGCGGTCTGGAACTGCAGCGACTCGCTCAACTCGGCCGTCCGTGACTCCACCTTCTTTTCCAGGTCGGCATAGGATTCCTGCAGCCGGCCGCCCATGTCGTTGAACTGGTTGGCGAGGCCTTCCAGCTCGTCGCCGGTCTTGATGTCGATGCGCTGGGCGAAATCGCCGCCGCCGATCCGTTCGGCGCCGGCGCGCAGTGCCTGGATCGGGCCGACCATGCGCCGCGCCAGAAACATTCCCGCCAGCATGGCGAACACCAGCGCGCCGAGCAGCACCACGGCGAGGCGCTGCAGCGCCTGATACAGCGAGGCGTAGGCCTCCTCGACCGGCAGCTCGACGAACATGGTCCAGCCCAGCGGCGCGATCGGGGCGGAAGCCGTCAGCACCTCCTGGCCCTGGATATTCATGGTGCCCTGCAATTCGTCGGCGCCGGTGTTCATCTTGCCGGCCTTCGCCGCCTGCACCTGCACCAGCTTCGACATGTCGGTGTTGCGCAGCACCAGGCTGATATCGGGGTGGGCGATCAGCCGGCCCTGCGCGCCGACCACATAGGCATGGCCGCGCTCGCCGACCTTGATTTGCGACACCACGTCCCAGATCAGCTTGAGATTGACCTCGGCGATCGAGACGCCGGCGTCCTTGCGGGTGCCGGCCAGCGAAAGCGTCATATACGGCTCGGATTCGCGGCGGAAATACACCGGCCCGTAATAGACCTTGCGGGCGACGGCTTCGGAAAACTTCGGATCCTGGGAGAGATCGACCCCGCTGTCGACCACATCCATGGCGAGGCGCGACACCCGCAGGCGTTCCTTGCCGGTGGAATCGACCTGCGCCAGATCGGTGATGGCCGGCACCTGCCGCAACAGCCGCAGCGCATCGAAGCGGCGTTGTTCGATCGAGCCGGCGGACGGCAGCTGGGTGGTCCAGCCGAGCTGGCTCTCGATCTCCTTGATGAACTGGCCGATCTTGGCCGCTGCCGCTTCGGCCTGCTCGTGCTGGATCCGGATCAGCGCCGCTTTATGTTCGCGGTAATAGAAGAAAACCTCGAAAATGCCGTTGGACAGCAGGGCCACGCCCACCACCGCGACAAACAGCACGACATATTTGGTGAACAGGCGGCTGCGGATCTTGGTCCTTGCTGGGGCTGCACCCGGCGTCGTGTCCGCCTCCGGCGACGCCGTCAGCGTCCGGCCCTCGGGCGTGTCGGGATGCAGGGAAATGCTCATCCAGCCTTATTTAGCAAGAACAGCCGGCATTGTCTCCGGGGCCGTGCGGGGTGGTTACTCACCGGGCGCCCGGCGCCGGCGGTCGGCCCTGACACACCATTGTAACAGAAACTCCCTTTATTGCGATTGCGAAAGGTCCGGTTCTCTATTTTGGGCGGCGCCCACCAGCCCTGTCGCCGATTTCAGGGTCCTTTCGATGTTTTGTGGATTATCGCTCAAATTTCCGGTGTCCGATGCAGGTTGAAACCGCGGGTGCCACAACGGCCGAGACGGCGCGGGCCGCGGATTTCTCGTCAGACACCGCCTCGACCACCTCGCCCTTGACCTCAACCACTTCAAGTTCTTGGGGCCCGATCCCCGGGCTGGTGTGGGCGTTTCGCATCCATGCCGACGGCAGCCCGGAGCCGCTGCCGATCGAGAAGCCGATCGAACTGACCCATGACGGGCTGCTCTGGCTGCACCTCAACCTGGCCGACTCGCGTGCGCTGCAATGGCTGGCGGCGGTGGAGATGCCGGTTTCGCCCCCGGCGCGGACGCTGCTGCTGTCGAAGGACACCTACCAGCAGCTTCATACCGCCGACGATTGCGTCTACGGCGTCATTTCCGACCTGATGCGCGACATCGACGAGGCCACCGAGGAGACCGGCTACCTGCGCTTCGTCATGACCGAACGGTTCCTGGTCAGCGGCCGGCATCATGCGCTCTGCGCCGTCGATGCCACCCGCCGGGCGCTGGAGGGCGGCCGCCGCGTCGACAGCGTCGCGGCGCTGCTCGAGACCATCGTCGAAAACGTCGCCGATACCATGGACCGGATCGCCGACCGCATCGCAGGCTCCCTGGATGAGATCGAGGAGCAGGTGTTGTCCGACGGCCCGACGGATCTGCGCCAGAACCTCGGGCGTCTGCGGCGCACCTGCGTTCGCCTGCATCGTCAGCTTTCCGGATTGCGCATCGTCTTTCACCGGCTCGAACAGAAGAATCCCGGCGATCTGAAGCCCGCTTTGCAACTGCGGGCGGGCAAGCTGGCGCAGCGCCTCGATGGCCTCGATCACACCATCGTCGAGATGCGCGAGCGCAGCCGGCTGCTGCAGGAAGAGCTTCACCTCAAGATCGAGGAGCAGGGCAATAATAGCCTTCGCGTGCTGTCGGTCCTGACCGCGCTGTTGATGCCGCCGACGCTGGTGACCGGTGTGTTCGGCATGAACACCAAGGGCCTGCCGCTGACCGATGTCGAAAGCGGTTTCCTGTGGGCGGCGGCTCTGATGTTCCTGTCGTCGTTCGGCGCCTGGCTCATCATGAAGCGCATCGGTCTCATCAGGTAATCCGGGTTCACCGTGGCCAGTCAGTGGAACAGGCTCCCCTCCCCCCTGCGGGGAGGGGTCGGGGGTGGGGGTCCACGCACCCGGTCTCTCCTTCGTTGCGCCGCAAGAACAATCGCCTTGTTGGTGTTCGCATTATCGCTGTGGTCGCCTGCGCGCGCCGCGGAGCTAAAGGATCCCCGGCAGGTGCTGGCCGACTGGGGCATTACCTTCAACGGCACCTATATCGGTGAGACCCTTGGCAATGTCTCGGGCGGTATCCGGACCGGCGCGATCTATACCGGCCGTCTCGATCTTGGCACCGACATCGACCTCGAGAAGCTGGTCGGCTGGAACGGCGCCAGATTCCACGCCAATATCTTCCAGATCCACGGCAACGGATTGTCGCGCGATTACATCGGCAACCTGATGCTGGTCAGCGGCGTCGAGGCCTTGCCGTCGACCCGTCTCTACGAAATGTGGATCGAGCAGTCGCTGTTCGGCGGCAAGCTCCTGGTCCGGATCGGGCAGCAGCCGTCCGACGTGGAATTCATCGACAGCAAATACGACGATATCTTTGTCAATTCCGCGCTGGGCTGGCCCGGCATCACCGGCGTCATCCTGCCGAGCGGCGGGCCGTCGCCGCCGCTCGCGGTGCCCGGCATTCGCCTCAAGGCGCAGCTCTCCGATCGCATCACGGCCTATTTCGCGGTGTTCGACGGCGACGCCGCGCCGGCGGGACCGGAAGATCCGCAGATCAAGAATCCCCACGGCCTCCTGTTTCGGGTCAACGATCCGCCGTGGTTCATCGGCCAGGTCAAATACGGTTTCGATGTCGGTCCGAGCGCGCTGCCGGCCAGCATCGCGGCGGGCGCCTGGTATCATATGGGAACGTTCGATTCGCAGCGCCTGACCGCCGAAGGCGTCTCGCTGGCCGATCCCACCGGCTCCGGCGAGCCGGCCCAGCTGCGCCGCAACCGCGGCATCTTCGCGGTCTACGAGCAGATGCTGTCGCGCAGCGCGCCGGGCTCGGACAAGGGCATCGGCTTCTTCACCCGCGCATCGATCAGCCCGTCGGATCGCAACCTGATCAGTTTTTACATGGACGGCGGCTTTCAGTTCTCCGGCTTCAGTGAATCCCGTCCCAACGACAAATTCGGCGTGGCGGCGACCTATGCGCGCATTTCCGACGGCGCCCGCCAGTTCGACCGCGACGCCCAGATCTTCACCGGCACCGCGACCCCGATCCGCGATTACGAGGCGATTCTGGAAGTGACGTATCTGGCCGAGATCAAGGCCGGCTTCGTGGTGCAGCCGCTGTTCCAATATGTGATGCATCCCGCCGGCGGCGCCGTGGATCCGAACGACCCCACCCAGACCAAGCGCATCAAGGACGCCGCCGTGTTCGGCGTGCGCACCACGCTGAATTTTTGAGGGAGCGGGGCGCCTCTGCTGCGTGTGAAACGCGCGCGACTCTTGCTTATCCCTCCCCCTTGTGGGGAGGGTGGCCGGCCGACAGGCCGGTCGGGTGGGGGTAAGCAGCGACGGAAACCGTGCGCGTAGACGTCCGATGCGGCCTCCGCTACGCTCGATGAGCCAATGTGAGCCGTTGGCCAGCCGAGGCGATCGTGTGAGGTAGTCGTGTCAATCGAACATGCTCGTACACTTCGCAAACGCCTCACGCCACAGGAAGTCAAACTCTGGGTGAAGCTTCGAGAACTGAAGAGTCTCGGTTATCGCTTTCGCCGCCAAGCACCGGTTGGTCCTTATATCGTCGATTTTATTTCCTTCCGATCCCGTGGAATTCCGACATCGATCAGAATCTCGATGGCGTGATGGAAAGTGTCCTGGCGAGCTTGGATAGTTCGGCTTCGACGCTCTGCCAGGTAGATCAAAGCGATCCGTCACGCTGTGGCTCACCCCCCACCCGACCAGCCTTCGGCTGGCCACCCGGATTCGAGCTCCGCTCGAATCTACCCCACAAGGGGGAGGGATAAGAAAGAGATGCGGGGGAGGGGAGTGCACCTCACGCCGCCACATCCCACAGCCGCGGCGAGCCGCGCAGGACGACGTCGCGGCCCTTGCGCGTGAGGATCGCGCGGCCTTCCCACAGCGTGGCCAAACCGAGCGCCATGAGTTGTTGCACGACGAAGCGACTGAGGCCGCAATATTCGGAGGCCGGCGTGCGGAGCGCCTTCAGGGTTTCCCATTGGATCGAAGTGAGTTCGAAATCGGTATCGGTGGTCATGGAACCTCAGATCTGTCGTTGTGTCGCGCCTGCGATACAGAGACAGCGTGAAGCCAGTGCGACGACAATGAGTCGAGATTCCGATTCGGATTTCAGATGAAACACAAAGCCTTGTGGAGAAGGCGCACCCGCTTCACAATCTGATCATGCGCTTGCCGCGATTCTCCCCCGCCAGCAGTCCGATCAGGGCCTGCGGCGTGTTCTGCAGGCCGTCGATCACATCCTCCTGCACTTTCAGTTTACCGGAAGCGACCCATGACTGCAGATCGGCGAGCGCCGCATCGCGCTGGTCCATGTAATCCATCACGATGAAGCCCTGCATGATGAGCCGCTTGACGACGATCAGCCCGGGCACGCCGCGCGGTCCGGTGGCCGATGGCGCGCCGTCATATTGCGAGATCGCTCCGCAACAGGAGATGCGGCCGCGCAGATTCATCTGGGCGAGGCAGGCCTCGAGAATGTCGCCGCCGACATTGTCGAAATAGACGTCGATGCCTTTGGGCGCCGCGGCCTTCAGCGCCTTGAACACCGCGCCGTCCTTGTAGTCGACCGCGGCATCGAAACCGAGTTCGGAGGTCAGCCAATGGCACTTGTCGGGGCCGCCGGCGATGCCGACGACATGACAGCCCTTGATCTTGGCGATCTGGCCGACGATCGATCCAACCGATCCCGCGGCGGCGGAAACCACCACGGTCTCGCCGGCTTTCGGATGCGCGACATTCAGCAGGCCGAAATAGGCGGTGAGGCCGGCGATGCCGTAGACGCTCAACAGATGCGTCATCGGCTCGATCCGCGGCATTTTGCTGAGGTGCCTGGCCGGCACCGCGGCGTAGTCCTGCCAGCCGGTGTCGCCGAATACGATGTCGCCTGCGACTAAGCCCGGCGCCTTGGACGAAATCACCTCGGCGATGCCGCCGCCTGCC
>JAQGJF010000117.1 GCA_028290765.1 Tardiphaga sp. | reverse complement strand
GTCAAAGCCGCCAACCTTTCCGATTGGGGCACGCTGTTCCGCAACAAGTGCGGCGATATCGAAATTCCCTCGCGCTGGGGCAATGTCGACAAGCCGACGCTCGACCCGTGGGTCGTCAAGGAAGCCTATACCGGCGGCGCGACACGCGTCGTGATGGAACGCAACGCCTTTTTCTGGCAGGTCGACAGCGCCGGCAACCAGCTTCCCTATATCGATCGGCTCACCTTCAATATCTCCCAGGATGTCGAGTCGCTGATGCTCGATGCGATTTCCGGCCGGCTGGATATTCAGGAACGCCACATCGACACGCTGCAGAACAAGCCGACACTGTCGCAGAACATGCAGAAGGGTGGCTATCGCCTGATTGAACTGGTCAATTCGGGATCCCAGCAGGTCCAGATCTATCTGAACATGGCGCACAAGGACGCCAAGATGCGGGAGATGTTCGCCAACAAGGAGTTTCGCAAGGCGCTCTCGCTGGGCATGAACCGCCAGGAGATCATCGATCTGGTCTATCTCGGTCAGTCGCAACCCTATCAGACCGGGCCAAGGCCGGGTCATCCCTGGTATCACGCCGCACTGGCGCAGCAGTTCACCACGTTCGACCCGCCCCAGGCCAACGCCATACTGGACAAGCTCGGCTACACCAAAAAGGACGCCAACGGCATCCGCTTGCGACCGGATGGGCAAAGGATTTTCTTTGCCATCGACGTGATCCCGACTTTGTATCCGGACGAGGTCGATGCGCTCGAACTGGTGAAGCGTCACTGGGCCGATATCGGCATCGATATCAAGGTCAATACCATCGAGCGCGCCCTGTACTACACCCGCGGTGACAACAACGACCATGACGCGGCGGTCTGGCCCGGCCCCGGCGGCCTCGATCCGATGCTCGATCCGCGCGATTTCTTCGCCCAGCACACCCAAGGCTCCCGCTACGCGATCCCGTGGGCGCAATGGTACGTGTCCGGCGGCAAGGACGGCCAGGAACCACCCGAGAGCCAGAAGCAGCGCATGAAGCTCTACGATCAGGCGCGCGCCACCGCCGACCTGCAAAAGCGCGGCGAGATCATGAAGCAGCTGTTCGATCACACCGCCGAAGCCTTCGAGACCATCGGTATCTGCCTTGCGGTCAACGCCTTCGGTATTTGCAAGAACAACCTGCAGAACGTGCCGGCGAAATATCCCAACGCCTGGTCATGGCCCAATCCCGGCCCGGCCCTGCCGCAGCAATTCTTCTTCACGACATGATCGGCGCGAAGCCCGGCGACGCCTCGCGCGACGACCGGGCTTCATCGATCTGAAACAGGCAATGCATGCTCCGCTTCATCGCAAAGCGCCTCCTCTGGATGGTGCCATCCCTGATCGTCGTCAGCTTTCTGGCCTTCGTGCTGATCCAGCTGCCGCCGGGCGACTTCGTCACGACCTATATCGCGACGCTGGCGGCCTCGAACGAGGTGGTCGATCAGAACACCGCGGCCGATCTGCGGACCCGCTTCGGGCTCGATCAGCCGATGATCATCCAGTACTTCAAATGGATCAGCGGCATCGTGCTCAGGGGCGATTTCGGCCTCAGCTTCGAGTGGCAGCAACCCGTTGGCGACCTGATCTGGGAAAGAATGGCGCTGACCCTGGTGCTGACGTTCTCGACGCTGCTCGCCACCTGGGGCATTGCGCTGCCGATCGGTATCTTCTCCGCCGTCAAGAAATATTCGATCGGCGACTATGTCGTTACCTTCTTCAGTTTCCTAGGCCTCGCGGTGCCGAGTTTTCTGCTGGCGCTGGTGCTGATGTATGTCGCTGCGGTCGAATACGGCCAGGAGGTCGGCGGCCTGTTCTCGGAGCAGTATCTCACAGCACCCTGGAGCATCGGCAAGGTCATCGACCTGATCCATCATCTGTGGATTCCGGTCATCATCCTCGCCGTCTCCGGCACCGCCAGCCTGATCCGCGTCATGCGCGCCAATCTGCTGGACGAACTCCACAAGCCGTACGTCACGACGGCGCGCGCCAAGGGTCTGTCGGAGTTCCACCTGCTGGTGAAATATCCGGTTCGGCTGGCGCTCAATCCGTTCATCTCGACAATTTCCTGGCTGTTGCCGAACCTGGTATCCGGCTCGATCATCGTCGCCATCGTGCTCAGCCTGCCGACCGCCGGACCGCTGCTGCTGCAATCGCTGATGAGCCAGGACATGTATCTGGCCGGCGCCTTCGTGCTGCTGATCTGCGCGTTGACCCTGATCGGCTCGCTGATCAGCGACATCCTGCTGGCGCTCGTCGATCCTCGCATCAGGCTGGAATAGGCAAATGACCGACACCGCCTTTTCCTCCGTCGACAGCAAGCAGCTCGCGATCGCCTCGCAATGGCAGCTGGTGTGGTGGGCATTCAAGCGCCACCGCCTCGCCATGGCCGGGCTGATCATCACCGCGTTCCTCTACGTCATCGCGGTGGCGCCGGGCTTCTTTGCCATCAACGATCCGTCGCAGCAGAACGCCCGGGCCGCCTATTACCCGCCGCAACTGATCCATTTCGTCGACACCGCGGCAGATGGCAGCTGGTCGATCCGCCCCTATATCCATCCCTACT
>JAQGJF010000064.1 GCA_028290765.1 Tardiphaga sp. | reverse complement strand
CCCGTGCGAGAACGCCATCGCATCCACGCGCAGCGAGTTTCGGCATTCGGCTCAACCGCCGCGCGCTTCGACCACCTTGCGGCAGGCGTCGGAAAGCTTGGCCTTGTTCTGCGCCAGGCAGACCCGCATCTCGTCGGGCTTGCCGATATGCGAGGCGCAAAGCTTCATCGCATCGGGGCGACAATCGATCTGCTCCTGCCGGCTCGCCGGCGACTGCGCCGAAGCGGCCGAACTCAGCGTCATGATGAGCGCAAGTTGAATCAAACATGCTTTGGTCATGGATCGTCCTTTGTGTTGGGTTCGGAAAAATTTTCGGCCCTCGATCGGTGCCGGCGATCCACCCTCGGTCAGGATGCGAACAAAGCCCATGCCATGTTCATGGGATCACCGGCGAGCCTCCGGGCCGCACACGGCCCTGGACCGTCGACCCCCATGGACATGGGATACCGCCGAAGAAATCGACGACGTAGATGAGGCCGGTCGCCTGGGTCTGCCGTTCGGGCAGATCCTCAGGGTTCACGACGCTCACATGGAGGATACTAAAATGATTGGCTCACTTCGTTTTCCGCGCAGCCTTTTCGCCGCGATGGCCATCTCCACGCTCGGGTTGGTGGCGATCGGCTCGCAGCCGGCAGCGGCGGTGGTGGTTTGCAAGACCGCCGGCGTACCGCAGGGCTGCGTCGTCGCGGCTCCCGCCGCTACCGCTGCCGTGGTGGCGGCGCCTGTCGTTGGCCGTGGCGTGGTTGTTCGTCCGACCGTGGTCGGTCGCGGCGTTCGTGTTACCCGCCGCCGCTGGTAAGCGTCATTTCGTCTTGCGCTAAATTCGTCATGCCCGGCCAGAAGCGCATCTTCGCGCTCAAGTGCCGGGCATCCACGTCCCCGCGTTCAGCCGGCGGCATCCTCGGTAGCCGGGAATTCAGTCGGCAGATCGAGCTGCACCCGCGTCCCCGCATTGCTGGATGACACGTCGAGCCTGGCCCCGCAGCGCGCCGCGCGCCTTGCCATATTGGCGAGGCCACGGCGGCTCTTCGACGCCGCTTCCGCCTCTCCCACTTGCGGCAGGCAGAAGCCGCGGCCGTTGTCGCTGATGGTGATGCGACCATGGCGCCGTCCGGCATCCTCGACGGTTTCGAGATTCACGCTCACGCAGGTCGCGCCGGAATGCTTGACGGCGTTGGTGACGGCCTCATCGAGCAGCCGCAGGATCTGGATGACGTGCCAGGGCCGCAGATCGGGATGGACCGGCAGGCCGGCCGGCGAGAGGGCGCGCCATTCCAGCACGATGCCGTGTGGCCGCAATTGGGCTTGCGCGCGCTCGCGCCAGACGCCGAGCGCCAGCATCAGGTCGCCATCGATATCGTCCATCGCGTCGATCACCAGCCGCAGGTCGCGCAGCGCCGCGCGCGCGGCGTCCCCGATCGGATCACCGTCATGACCTTTGCGCTCGCTCAGCGCGACGATGCTGACCAGTTGGCCGCCGAGCCCATCGTGCAGGTCGCGCATCAACCGGGTGCGCTCTGCCGCCAGCGCCGCGGCGCGGGCCAGCCTCTCTTCGTTGGCAAAATTCGTGCGCAGCCGCGCCTCGGCCTCCCGAAGCAGGGTGACGGTGCGATGGGCAAAACCGTCGACTTCGTTGAGCGCCTTGGCGAACCGCCATGTCAGGCCAACGCCGATCGCAATCAGCAGCGCCGAATAGGACAGCCGCGACAGGAAGATCCGATCGGCTGTGAGGTCGAACACCGTCAGGATGTCGCGGGCCCAGCAGGTGAAAACGACGGTAATGCCGCATCCCAGCAGCAGCGAGACCACATCGAAGCGCCTGAACACGGCGCGCGCGACGATGAGCCAGCTGACGATCAGGCACAGCCCCACGGTCGGCAGCGCCAGAACCGCGAAGGCCTTGTACATCGTCTCCGGTTTGCCGAAGAAGCCGGTGGCGACGATCAGCAGCCCCGGCGCGAAGATCGCCCAGGCCCATTTCGGCCATGAAAACCCCAGGAAGGTGACAACGAACAGCACCACGCAAGCGGACTCGAGCGCACCGGACGCAATCAGCGCGGTGTTCCACCCGGAGTCCGGCGACGGCGTCGGCAACACCGAGCCAAAGGCCTGCGTGAAGCCCAGCACCATGGCGATCGCGAAGACACCATAGAACGGTTCGTGACGCCGCTTCAGCCAGATGATTCCGACGATCGCCGCCAAGCCGACCTGCCACGCCGCGAGGATCACGGGGGCGGTCACGAACAACAGCGCGCGGCGTTCATAGGCCGGCCGCAGCTCGTCGTCGGGGCCGACATAGACCGGATCCAGGAAGCCGGTCAGCGGCCCCCAGACATGCAGCCGGACGGTCAGCGTGTTGGCGCCGTTGTCCACCAGGGAGGCCGGGACGATGACGAGCTCCGGCGTGTTGCGGCTCGGCCGGTTGGCCGCGGCGTCGCGGCGACTGTCGAAGATGAAGACCCCGTTCACCGCCACTTCGACCCGGTTGGTAAAGCGCGGCAGCAACACCGACCACGGACGATCCGTCGTCACACCGTGCGCGTCGAACGGCAGCGCATAGACCCACGGATCGTCAGTCGTTGTTGGCTTCGCCGGCCGGTCGGGCAAAACCACCTCGCGCTCGGCCCCGCTCTGGATCAAACGGGCGTCGGTCAGGCGATAGGTTGGCGACGGCACCGGCAGCGGCAGGCGCAGCAGCAGCACGCACGCCGCCGCCACCAGCACCTGCACCATGAGGTGGATGCCGAGGCGTGAGAGTCGCGCGCTGCTCCGCGACGATCGCGGCGCTGACGATTGCGGCGCCGCGAGGCTCGTCACAGCCGGATCAAGCCCTGCTGAAGCGCCTCGAATACGGCCTCGCCACGATTGTTGACCTCCAGCTTCCGGTAGATGTTTTTGATGTGGCCCGGCACCGTCTGACGCGACAGGCCGAGATGATCGGCGATATCGGCGTAGCTGAAGCCCTTGGCGATGCCCCACAGGATATCGATCTCGCGCGGCGTGAGCTTTGCGGTATTGAGCGCGGGTAGCGGCGACGCTTTGGTTTGTCCCTGGGGTTGCCCTTGCGTCTGCCCTTGAAGCGGTCCCTGGCTCTGGCCTTGCGTCCGGCGCACGATAAAGCGGGCAATCGAGGCGGAGATCGGCGAATGGCCGGCGAACAGATCGCGCACCGTCGCGGCGATGTCGGTTGGGAACGCATCCTTCAGCAGATAGCCGGTGGCGCCGACCGTGATCGCCGAGATCACGCTCTCCTCGTCGCCGAGAATCGAGATCACCATGATCTCGGTTTCCGGAAAACGCTGCCGGACCTCGCGGATCAATTCGGTGCCATGGCCGTCGGGCAATTGCAGATCGGTGAGCAGAACTTTTGGCGCCGGGCGGTCCGACACCGTCAAAGCGGCGCGTGCCTCCGCCAGCGTCGCGGCGCTCGTCACCTCGAACGACGCCGCGGCCAGGGCGTCGTGCAGACGCCACCGCGTCGGCGCGTCGTCTTCGACCAGCAGAACTGAGATGGCGTCCTCGGGGCGATTGTCACTCGATGGCGGCGTCATGCATCGCGATCCGTGATCGTTGCAGCAGGCACCGATTGTAACGGATTCCGGCGACGGGGGAACCGCCATAAACATGGGATGGCGCCGGCCCGGGCGGCCTGTCGTGGCTCAGACCGTCTTTTCCGGCCACCGACACAGATCGTTGATCAGGCAGACCTCGCAGCGCGGGCTGCGCGCGAGACAAGTGTAGCGGCCATGCAGGATCAGCCAATGATGGGCATGCAGCATGAATTCGTCGGGGATCACCCGCTCGAGGCCAAGCTCGACCTCGAGCGGCGTCTTGCCGGGTGCGAGGCCGGTGCGATTGCCGACGCGAAATACGTGGGTGTCCACCGCCATGGTGTGTTCGCCGAACGCCATGTTGA
>JAQGJF010000054.1 GCA_028290765.1 Tardiphaga sp. | reverse complement strand
TCCGGCGAAGTGGTGGCGCTCGGCGAAGGCGCCAAGAAGCACAAGCTTGGCGACAGGGTGATGTCGCTGGTGGCCGGCGGCGGCTACGCGCAGTACTGCATCGCCCAGGATGCCCAGGCGATGGCGGTGCCACAGGCTTTGTCGATGACGGAGGCCGGCGCGATCCCGGAAACCCTGATGACGGTGTGGCACAATGTGTTCGAGCGCGGCGCACTCAAGCCGGGTGAAACGTTGCTGATCCATGGCGGCTCGTCGGGGATCGGCACCATGGCGATCCAGCTGGCAAAAGCGTTCGGCTCGAAGGTGATCGTCACCGTCGGCTCGCAGGACAAGGCGGATGCCTGCCTAAAACTCGGCGCCGACGCCGCCATTAACTACAAGACGCAGGATTTCGTCGCTGAAACACGCAAGGCGACCAACGGCATCGGCGCCAATGTCATCCTCGACATGGTCGGCGGCGAATATGTCGAGCGCAACTACGAAGCCGCGGCAGTGGATGGGCGGATCGTGCAGATCGCGTTCCTTGGCGGCCCCAAGGCGACGGTCAATTTCGCCAAACTGATGGTGAAGCGGCTGCGCCACACCGGCTCCACGCTGCGTCCGCGCTCCAATGCCGACAAGGCAGCGATGGTGCGCGCGATCGAGGCCAAGGTGATGCCGCTATTGCGCGAAGGCCGCGTAAAACCCTTGATGGACAGCACATTCCCGCTGGAAAAGGCAGCCGACGCGCACCGCCGCATGGAAAGCAGCGAACATATTGGCAAAATTGTGTTGACGGTTTAGCGGCGCGCGAGCGGGAGTCAGCCGGAAACCCTTTGATTTCCCTCACATTCGTGTCATTTATCACGCAACACCGGACGGGGGTTGCTCCGGGAACATCGTTGATTGCGGAGAGCTGACTTTGCGTCTGATCAGGTGCCTTGCGCCCCTCGCGCTGGGCCTCATGATTCTTGCCGCCGCGCCACCGGCGCGCGCCATCGACGCGGTCAGCGTCCGCGGTGACGCGTCTGCGATCGACCTTACCGCGGTGCTCGACCATCAGCACAGCGACACCGACCGTATCCAGGTTTCGACGGCGCCGGGAACCGACGGCATCGTTCGCCGTGTCGAAGTGCGCGCCCGCGAAGGTGGGCAATATTGGGTGGTGTTCGCGCTCGCCAACAATACTGACGACCAGCTCGACCGTCTGATCGTGGCGCCGCATTATCGCATCGTGTCGTCCGGCCTGTTGTGGCCCGACCTCGGCCTGTCGCGCATTGCCACCATTACACCGTCCACCGGCGACCGGCCCGAACGCCAGGACTCGGCCACCGCCGATATATTCCGCATCACGCTCGACCCCGGCGCGGTCATCACCTTTGTTGCGGAATTGCGCACCGACAAGCTGCCGCAGCTCTATCTCTGGGAGCCGGAAGCCTACAAGGACAAGGTCAACTCCTTCACGCTCTACCAGGGCATCGTGATCGGCATTTCCGGTTTGCTGGCGCTGGTGCTCACCATCCTGTTCGTGGTCAAGGGCAGCATCATGTTTCCCGCCGCGGCGGCGCTGGCCTGGGCGGTGCTGGTCTATATCGGCGTCGATTTCGGCTTCTGGGGCAAAGTGATGGACATGTCCGCCGGCGCCGAGCGGGTCTGGCGCGCGTCGGGCGAAGCCATCCTGGCCGCAACGCTATTGGTATTTCTGTTCGCCTATCTCAACCTCAGCCGCTGGCATGTGCGCTACTCGCACATCACGCTGGGCTGGCTCGCTTTCCTGGGCTCGCTGGTGGCGCTGGCGCTGTTCGATCCCGCGGTGGCCTCGGGCATCGCCCGGATGTCGCTGGTGCTGATCGCCTTCTTCGGCTTCGGTCTGATCGTCTATCTTTCGACCCATGGCTTCGACCGCGCGGTGCTGTTGATTCCGACCTGGTTCCTCTTGGTCGTCTGGGTGATCGCGGCCGGCATGACGGTGGCGGGCAGCGTCACCAACGACATCGTCGGACCGGCGCTGCTCGGCGGCCTGGTGCTGATCGTGATGCTGATCGGCTTCACCGTCATGCAGCACGCTTTCGCCGGCGGCGGCGCGCCCACCGGCGTCGTCTCCGATATCGAACGCCGCGCGCTGGCGCTGACCGGATCGGGCGACCTGATCTGGGACTGGGATGTCTCCGCCGACAAGGTCTTTACCAGCCCCGAGACCGAAAGCCTGCTCGGATTGAAACGCGGCACGCTGGAAGGCCCGGCCGCGAAATGGCTCGAAGTGCTGCATCCGCTCGATCAGGATCGGTTCCGCGCGGCGCTCGACAGCGTGCTCGATCAGCGGCGCGGCCGGCTGGTGCAGGATTTCCGGCTACGCACCCCCGACGGCCATTTCATGTGGTTCGCGCTCAAGGCGCGGCCGGTCGTCGGCTCCGACGGCGAGGTTTCGCGCGTCGTCGGCACCCTCACCGACGTGACCGAAGCCAAGAATGCCGAGGAGCGCCTGCTGCATGACTCGGTGCACGACAACCTGACCGGCCTGCCGAACCGAAAACTGTTCATCGACCGGCTCAGCGCGGTCGCCAATTTCGCCAAGACCATGCCGACGCTGCGGCCGACCCTGATGGTGATCGACCTCGACCGCTTCAAACAGGTCAATGATTCCGTCGGCATCGCGGTCGGCGATTCCATCCTGCTGACGCTGGCGCGGCGGCTGACCCGTATCCTGAAGCCTCAGGACACATTGGCGCGGCTGGCCGGCGACCAGTTTGGCCTGATCCTGATGTCCGAACACGAGCCGAC
>JAQGJF010000019.1 GCA_028290765.1 Tardiphaga sp. | reverse complement strand
GGTTGCCGCCGAACGCTCCACCTCTTCGGAGGTGAAATGCTCGACGGCTGGCCTGTGGCGGTTGCTGAGCCCCTAGCGGCGAAACACGGTGTCGCAGTCCTGGCCATCGTCGGTGCGATGGCGTTGGAGTAGTGATCATGGCGTCCTGTTAGAGAACGTCCTGGTTACCGCGATGTTAGCGGCACAGAGCCCTGGGTTTAGCGACGAGTCAGGTATGCGCGATAGCGAGCAGCAACTTCCCGGCGGAACGGGTGGAGCGATCGGCACCAGTGCCACGGTTGGTCCCTCCAAGCCTCGTCTCCTCGGCATTCTCGGCCCCGGCCTGATCACCGGCGCCTCGGATGACGACCCCTCCGGCATCGGCACCTACAGCCAGGCCGGCGCGCAGCTCGGTTACGGCATCGGCTGGACCATGCTGCTGACGTTTCCGCTGATGGCCGCCATTCAGGAAATTTCGGCGCGGGTGGGACGTGTCACCGGCCACGGCATTGCCGGCAATATGTGCCGGCATTATTCCGCCCCGCTCCTCAACATCGTCGTCGCGTTGCTGTTCATCGCCAACACCATCAACATCGCCGCCGATCTCGGCGCCATGGCGGACGCGACCAGGCTTCTGGTCGGAGGTCCCGGCATCGTCTATGTGCTGCTGTTCGGCGTGACATCCGTCGTGGCGCAGATTTTTCTCGACTACAAGCGCTACGTGTCGGTGTTGAAATGGCTGACGCTGAGCCTGTTCGCCTATGTCGGGGCGCTCGCCTTTGCGCATATTTCCTGGGGCCAGGCGTTGGCCGGTGTTCTTGTCCCGCGGGTCACCTGGAGCGCGGACTATTTCACCACCATCGTCGCCATTTTCGGCACCACGATCTCGCCCTATCTGTTTTTCTGGCAGGCTTCGCAGGAAGCGGAGGACCAGCGCGTCGATCTCACCAAGCGGCCTTTGATCGACAAGCATTACGGCGCGCGGAGGGAATTCCATCGCATTCGCGCCGACACGATTGTCGGCATGGCATTTTCCAACCTGATCGCACTGTCGATCATTCTCACCGCGGCGGCGACGCTGCATGCCAGCGGCAAGACCGACATCCAGACCTCGGCGCAGGCGGCGGAAGCGCTGCGTCCGATCGCGGGCGCCTTCGCGGAAGTGATTTTTGCGCTCGGCATTGTCGGCACCGGCCTCCTGGCTATTCCCGTGCTCGCCGGTGCGACCGCCTATGCGGTCGGCGAAGGCCGTCAATGGCCGGTCGGGCTGGCGCGCAAGCCCAAGGAGGCGGTGGCGTTCTATGCCGTGCTGGCGTTGTCGGCGGGGATCGGCATCGCGCTCAATTTCACCAGGGTCAATCCGATCTCGGCGCTGTACTGGAGCGCGGTCATCAACGGCGTGCTGGCGATTCCCGTGATGCTGATGTTGATGATCATGGCGCGCCGCAAGGACGTGATGGGCCGTTTCGTCGTCGGCGGGCCACTCTATTGGCTCGGCTGGCTGTCGACCGCGGCGATGGCGCTCAGCGTCGTGGCGATGGTGGTGGGGTTCTTCTTGTAGGATGGGTTGAGCGCAGCGATACCCATCGTCTCAACGGAAGCATTGATGGGTTTCGCAAGGGCTCAACCCATCCTACAAGCGCAATCAATCCTTCCTGAACACGATCGAGGCCATCCAGCCGGTCATCAGCGCCATGAACGCCGTGAACAGTCCGTAGGTCACGCCATTTTGCCGCGCATTGGTCGCGACATACTGCTCGAAACCGACCTTGACGATTTCGAAGGTGGTTTCGGTTTTGGTCACCAGCGCACCGTCGGCGAGCAGTTTTATATCCACGTCATAGGTGCCGATCGGCACCTCGCCCGGCAGCGGAATGCCGGTGCGGAACAGCGTCGGCGTCAAAAACGTCACCGCCGAAGTCTCCTGGCGATAAAGGCCGTGCTGGGTGCGTAGCCGCACGAAGGCTTTGCGGAACGCATCGTCCGGTACCACGTCGGCGTAGTCGGGTCCGACCCGCTGGGTCAGCAGCACATTGTTGAGACCAAGCTGCTGGCGGCGCTGCACCTCCGGCGGAGCGATGGCGTCGACCGGGCGGTTGGCGAAAATAGCCAGATAGGACGGCACCTGCAGAAACTGCCGGTAGTCGGTATTGATCCAGATGCCGAATCTGCGTTCCTTGCGGCGCGTCACCATGTCGGCGCGCGGACCGCTGACGGTGACGACGAGATCGTAGGCGGTGGGACCCGCCGGCGTCTTGTCGTCCTTTTCGACCGAGCCGAACAGCACCAGCTCCTCGCCGGAATAGTTCGAGGTCACGGTGACGCGGTGGTTCGACACCGAGACGATCAGCTTTTCGGCATGCGCACCGCTGACGGCAAATGTCGCGCTCAACAGCAGCGCCAGGGCGGCGGCGAGGCGTGCGGGTGCTGTCATCCGGTGCCTCCGGTCTCGCGAATGGTGAAAAGGTCGCCGGGCTGGATCACCAGTTCGATCGCGAACCGGATTCCGACCGCGAGAATCAGCAGGCCGAGCAGCAGCCGCAGATGTTCGCC
>JAQGJF010001027.1 GCA_028290765.1 Tardiphaga sp. | reverse complement strand
TCGCAATCATTGACGGGATTGACGGTAGATCTTCGCGATGCGCGCCAACATATTTCAGGCGTGAAGCTAAGCCTCCGGGGCACAAATGGATTGAAGGATTCAGCCGTGCCAAGCGGGTTTTTCGGCGAAAATGCACCCAATCGCCTGTCGGCGCTCATAAAATGCAACGAAAAATCGATCGAGAGGGAATTCAAATGATCTTCCTGGTTCGCTGATTTCGGCCTTTGCAGCGCTGAAAAGCACAGCCTGCATGCGATTACGGTTGTAACCGAATAGTTGATAAATCGAAACACAACGGCAATTGCACGCAAACAATATCCGGCCATCGATTTCGACAAGGAGTGACCTTGATGGCCAGACTTTTCTCGACGATGCTGGTTGCCGCGGCCCTGTTGTGGACAATCCTGAGCCGGATGGCGTCGGTCTCCGCGAGCGACAAGATCGATACGATCGGCCGCACCGCGGTGATCGCATCGTTTCAGCCCGAATGGCTGCAACTTCAGTCGGCCCTGCAGCACCGCAAGGACCGGATCGTCATCGGCATCGAATATGCGACCGGCGAGATTGAAGGCAAACCCGTTCTGCTGTTCCTGAGCGGCATGAGCATGGTCAACGCGGCGATGACCACTCAATTCGTGTTCGACCACTTCAAGATCGATCGAATCGTGTTTTCGGGAGTTGCCGGCGGCTTGAACCCTGGTCTCAACATCGGCGACGTCGTCGTTCCGGGTCAATGGAGCGAATATCTCGAAACGGTGTACGCGCGCGATACCGACGCCGGCTACCGGCTCCCGAAATTCATCGAACATCCGCAAAGCAATAATTACGGCATGAGCTTCCCGCAGCCCGTCAAGATTTCCCGGGCGCCCGAAGATCCCGAGGATCACACCTGGTTTGCCGTCGACGCCGAGCTTCTCACGCTTGCCAGAACGGTCGCCGCGGGGGTGCAGCTGAACCATTGCAAGACCGATAAAAGCAAGGCCGATAAAAGCGAGACCGATCAGAAATGCCTGGGCTATCAACCCAAGATCGTGGTCGGCGGCAATGGCGTTTCAGGTCAGGCCTTTGTCGACAACAGCGATTTCCGGGACTATGCCCACCGAACCTTCAGGGCGGACGCCGTCGACCAGGAGAGCGCGGCCGTCGCCCACGTGGCCTATGCCAATCAGGTGCCCTTCATCATCTTTCGGAGCCTGTCGGACCTTGCAGGCGGCGATCCGGGCGAGAATTCATTTGAAGCTTTCCAGGATCTGGCATCGGACAATTCCGCTCTGCTGGTCCGTGCTTTCCTGAAGGCGCTGCCCTGAGCGAGCCCTGCCCCGATCGGCGCGATCGATGTCAACCGTAACACGTGCGACGGAATCCGTAACGGCTGCGTAATGCCGTCTCGCGATCCTTCTGCGCCAGGACGGACCACAAGGGAATCGTTGATGTTCAAGGTTCATGGCAGGCAAGCCATCGTGATTGGCGCGGGGATCGGCGGCCTGGCGGCGGCCGCCGCCATCGCCGAATTCTTCGACATCGTGACCGTGCTGGAGCGCGACGATCTGCCGTCGGAGCCATTGCCCCGCAGGGGCACGCCGCAGTCCTATCACCCGCATGCTCTCCTCGGCGGCGGCCAGCGCGCGCTCGGCGAGCTGTTCCCGGGGTTGGATCGCGACCTCGCCCGGGTCGGCGCCGTGCCATACCGCCTCGGGCTGGACGTTCGCGACGAGCGTCCGGGATACAATCCCTTCCCCCGCAGAAACCTCGGCTGGGTCTGCTACGCGATGTCCCGGGCGCTGATCGAGCACACGACCCGCGTGCGCGTGAAGCAATTGTCGAACGTCGTGCTGCTCGACCAATGCCGCGTTCTCAGCCTGCTGGCGTCAGATGACGGCTCGGTGGAGGGCGTCGAATGCGAGGGCATCGGCGGCGTTCGCAAGCGGCTTCCGGCCGACCTGGTGATCGACGCCTCTGCCCGCGGCTCGTTGACCTTCGAACTGCTGAAGGAAATCGGACACCCGCAGCCGAACCAGACCAACATCGGCGTCGACGTCCAGTACGCGACCGCGGTCCTGGCCTCCCCGGAAGCTCCGGAGTGGAAAATGGCTTTCGTCCATCCCGACGGCCGTCAGACCCACAAAGGGGGGCTGATGTTTCAGATCGAGAGGGATCGTTGGATAGCCGTCGTCGGCGAACTGCACGGGTCGCCGCCGCCGGACGATTTCGCGGGTTTCCTGGCGGCCACGCAGCAACTGCGAACCTCGACCATCTACGATGTGGCCAAGCGCGCGCGGCCGATCGAAAAAATCCACCGCTTCGCGCTCCCGGAAAACATCTGGCGGCACTACGAGCGCCTCACCGAATTTCCAAGGGGGTTGCTGCCGATCGGGGACGCGATCTGCCGCTTCAACCCGATCTATGGCCAGGGCATGACGGTCGCGGCGATGGAAGCCCGCATCCTCAGAAGCCTGCTGCGTATGCGGTCCCACACCAGGGATCCGCTCGCCGCGCTCGGACAGGCGTTCTTTGCCAGCGCCCGCCCCCTGATCGAGGCGGCCTGGTCGATGTCCGCGATTCCGGACCTGGTCCACCCCAAGACGCGCGGCGAACGGCCGGACGATCTGCAGGAGATGCTCGAGTTCGGCGCCGGTCTGCTGCGCCTGGCCGCCGCGGATCCGGAGATTCACAAGCGCATGATCCGCGTTCGCCATTTGATGGATCCGCCGTCGGTGCTGCGAACGCCGGATATCATGCGACGCGTGCAGATGGAAATGGCCGAAGCGCGGTAGGTTCGTCATGGCTGAATTGAAGCGCAGCGTCGTTGCCGCCAACGGCATCGAGATGCACATCGCCGAACAGGGGGAAGGACCGCTGGTCCTGCTCTGCCACGGCTTCCCGGAATCCTGGTATTCCTGGCGTGACCAGCTTTCCGACCTGGCCGCAGCCGGCTTTCGCGCCGTCGCGCCCGACATGCGCGGCTATGGGCAAACCGATGTCCCGCGGTCGATCGATCAATACACCCTTCTGCATCTCGTCGGCGACATGGTCGGCCTGCTCGATGCGCTCGGTGCCGAAACGGCGGTGATCGCCGGCCATGATTGGGGAGCGCCGGTTGCCTGGCACGCCGCGCTGTTGCGGCCCGACCGTTTCCGCGCCGTCATCGGACTGAGCGTCCCCCTCACCGGCCGGCCGCCGGTGCACCCGACGACGATCATGCCGAAGACGGAAGATTCCTGGTTCTATCAGCTGTATTTCCAGTCGCCCGGGTTGGCGGAAGCCGAATTCGAGCGCGACGTGCGCTTCACGATCCGCACCCTCCTGTTATCGGCGTGCGGCGAGGCACGATCGCCAGGGGATGACGGCGCGGCTCGCGAGACCTTCGGCATGGTGTCGCGACGGGACGGCATGCTGAAGCCGTTGAAAATTCCGCCTTCATTGCCGGCCTGGCTTTCCGAGGCCGACGTGGACTTCTACGCTGGCGAGTTCGCGCGGCATGGCTTTCGCGGCGGCCTGAACTGGTATCGCAACATGGACCGCAATTGGGAACTGCTCGCCTGCGTCGCGGACAAGAAGATCGCGGTACCGGCTCTCTTCATGGTCGGCGAACGCGATGTGGTGTTCGACTTTCCGGGAATGCGGCAGACGGTCGCCCAATTGTCGGAACGGGTGCCGATGCTGCGGGAGACGATCGTGCTCCCGGGCTGTGGGCATTGGACCCAGCAGGAACGGGCTGCGGACGTCAGCGCCGCGATGATCCGGTTTCTCAGGGCTTTGTAGCCGGTCCGCGAACCTGGCAGCCGCGCAGAAACAGCGCGGCGCATCGGCGCACGCGCGCTTCGATTTCCCTTTTCGACGGGATCGGCAGACCACCGAAGATGGCGGCGCGCTGCGGCGCGGAGGCCACCATGCCGATCAGGATGCCCGCCGCCTCGTCAACGTCGTCCAGCGCGATCAATCCCCGCTTCTGCTGTTCCCGCAACCAGTCCGCCAGGGCAGCGACGGTGCGCTGAATGCCGTTTCTGTAGAACGTCCCCGCCAGATCGGAAAACTGCGTCGCCTCCTGCATGACGATACGCTGTAGCGCGATCACTTCCCGGTCGAGCGCCAGATCAGCACAGGCCATCAACGCGGCGTTGAGGGCATCTTCAATGTCGGCATGGGCGATGGCGTTCAGCTTGACGTCGGCGAGGAAGCGCTCGAGCCGGTCGGAGACCATGGCCTCGAACAGCGCGGCTTTGTTCGGAATCAGGCGGTACAGCGTCCTGGTCGACACCCCGGCCCGGCGCGCCACCATTTCGATGCTGGTCGCGGCATATCCGCCGCCGGCGAATTCATGCCGCGCGGCCTCATAGATGACCTGACGGGTCTCGTCGTCGGAGCGAAGCCGGGGTCGCCCCCGGCAGCGCCGGTCCTGTGTGCGGTCGTTGTCAGCCATGCTTTTATATGATGCCTGTCATCCATTGACAGGTTCGATATGGGTCCTATTTGGAAAATTGCAAGTTTCCATAACATCCGCGGTGGAGACCCAGGAGCAAGCGCCATGACCCAAGCCTCCCCCCTGCTCAAGATCGAGCCTCCCGCCCCGGCCGGCAGTCCCGGCACGGACCGGCTTCCGGAGCCGCGCGTCGCCGACACAGGCGACGCCGATCCATCCCGCCCTGCGCCGCGAAAGCATCATTTCCGGCGCGTCATGTTCGCCGGCGTCGCAGCCGCGCTGATGGCCGGCGCGGCCTGGTATGGATGGGACTATTGGACCGTCGGCCAGTACCTCGTTTCGACCGACGATGCCTATGTGAAGGCCGACAGCACCACCGTCGCGCCAAAAGTCTCCGGCTATCTTCGCGAGGTCCTGGTCGGCGACAACGAACGGGTGAAAGCGGGCCGGGTTCTGGCACGGATCGACGAACGCGATTTCAAGGTGGCGCTCGACCAGGCCGAAGCCGATGTTGCCGCGACGAAGGCTGCCGTCGCCGGCAAGGAAGCTCAGCTCGAGATTCAGCAGGCGGTGATCGACGCTGCGAAGGCAACGCTGGACGTCGACAACGCGACGGTCACTTTCGCCGCCCAGGAGAACAAGCGCTATACCGATCTCGCCACCAGCGGCTACGGCAGCGTGCAGAACGCCCAGCAGGCCCAATCACGGATTGCCGGGGCGCGCGCGGCGGTCCAGCGCGACGCCGCCAACATCGCTTCCGCGCTCAAGCAGGTCGATCTGCTGAAAGCCGAAATTGCCCAGGCGAACGCCGCATTGGCGCGCGCGACCGCGCTACGCCAGCAGGCCGAGCTCAATCTCGGCTATACCTCCATTGTCGCGCCGATCGACGGCGTGGTCGGAAACCG
>JAQGJF010001025.1 GCA_028290765.1 Tardiphaga sp. | reverse complement strand
ACCGCATGACCGGCGGCTCGCTGCCGGCGCAGACCTGGCACGACATCATGGTCGCGGCGCATCAGGGCGTCGAGATCCGGGAAATTCCGGGCATCGGCGCCGGCCAGAAGATCGCCTCTCCCAAGGCCGCCGCCGCCAATGTCGCCTCCAATGCGCCCGAGGCCAAGCCCGGCCCGCCGCCGATCCTGACCAAGCGCGGCGCGGATATCCTGGTGCGGGTCGAAAAGATGCTCGACGAAGCCGCCAAGGCAGGGGGCAAGACCAGCACCCGCGAACAACCGGCCAAGCCGGTGACGTCCAACAGCACCGCGTTTCCGGAAAGCTTTGCTTCGGCGACGCCGGCGGGCCCGGCTGCAGTTGCGCCGCGCAAGAATTGAAGCACGCATCATGATCGCGATGCGTCCAGAGACGGTCCAAACGTGCGGCTGATCCTCATCACCTTGCTGGCGCTGATCCTCGCCACCGTCGTCGGCCTCGGCGCGACCTGGATGACGGCGACGCGCGGCACCGACCTCGGCACCTTGACCATCGGCGCCTGGACCGCGCGGCCACGAACCGGCACCAGCGAAATCGATCCCTACGCCCGGGCCTCGATTGCCCGCAGCGGCGAGTTGCCGGTCGGCACCGGCGACGGCGTGGCGTTCCAGGCTTCGACCGACGACAAGAAGCGCCCGCTCGACGGGCGATGCGACGTCGTCGTCAGCGGCGTGACGCCGGCGGCCCGGTTCTGGACCCTGACGCTGTACGATACGAAGGGCCGCCTGGTGGCCAACTCGCTGCAGCGTTACGGCTTCACCAGCCAGGAGATCGTGCGCGGATCGGATGGCGGCTTCGAGGTTCGGGTGGCGTCGCGGTCGCGCGCCGGCAACTGGCTGCCGACCGCAGCACTCGAGCGTTACACGCTGATGCTGCGGCTCTACGACACCCCGGTCGGCGTCGCGACGCGCACCCAGCGCGACGCCCCGATGCCCTCGATCGCGACGGTGGGGTGCCCATGATCCGGCTGGTGTTCGCGATCATCGGCGGCCTGTTGCTGGGCGGGGTCGTGCATCTCGTCAGCGTGCTGGCGCTGCCGCGGATCGCGACGCAGGACGCCTATTCGCGGGTCACGCCGCTGACCCGGGAAAATACCGTCACCGCGCTGGCGCTCGCCGATCCGGGCAACACGCTGATGCCGTTCATGGACCCTGCCTTCGCGACGGCGATTTGCCGCTACGATCTGTCGACCGGACCGATCAAACTGACGGTCCCGGTCAGCCAGGCCTACACTTCGGTGTCGTTCTACACCCGCAACGACGTCGCCTATTACGCCATCAACGACCGCTCCGCCGGACGGCGCGTGATCGAACTCGATCTGATGACGGAAGCGCAACACGCCGAATTGCCGGAAGACGAAGACGTGACGGCGGCCGACCGGCTGATCATCGATTCACCGACCGCAAAGGGCCTGATCGTCCTGAAAGCGATGGCGCCCGAGCCCGGCCTGATGGCGCAGGCGCAGGCCTCGCTGGCGGCGGCAAGCTGCCGGGTGCAGCCGCCGGAAGCCGCGCCGGCGAAGCGGTAGTCTTAAAGCAGGATGATACGTCCCGGGCGCTAACTCCGTCATTGCGAGGAGCGCTTGCGACGAAGCAATCCAGTCTTTCTTCTTGGCTCCTGGATTGCTTCGCTTCGCTCGCAATGACGGGGCTAGTGTCGCCGATTTAACTTAACTCGCGCCGCAGCGGCAGTTCTCGTAGTCGACCGGATCATGTCTGTTGAAGATCGTGACTTCGCTGCCGTGAGCGGCCTTGAGTGCCCGCAGTCGCTCCTGGTTTAGGACGCGCGCGTCGGGCTCGATATCGGCCCGGCGCTGAAACAGGCCCAGCACCAGCGGCGCACGAACCGGCGGGGTCTGGATCTGGCCGTGGAAGAAATAGCTATCTCCTGCGTGCAGCAGCCAGCCGTCCTTGCTGCGCACGGCGATGCCACAATGTCCCGGCGTGTGGCCATGCAGCGGGATCATCAGAATATCCGCTTCGCGATCCCCCAGCGCCCGCACGCCCTTGAAGCCGAACCAGTCTTCCCCGCCCTCGCCGTAAAAATTCCACTGCGGTCCATGCTGCCATTGCGCGGTGATATAGCGGCCCTTGGGTGCGGCAACCTGATGCGTCACCGCGATCTCATATTCCTTCCGATGCACATGCACCCTGGCGTCCGGAAAATCGGCAACGCCGCCGGCATGATCGCGATCGAGATGCGTCAGCAACAGATGCCGGACGTCGCGTGGCGAATACCCCAACGCCTTGACCTGTTGAACGGCGGTCTCGGCGGGATCCAGCCGGGGCGTGGTCTGCCGAACCCATTTTCGCCCCAGCCGATGCGGCTGCGCGATGTCGTCGAGCCCAATGCCGGTATCGACCAGAGCGAGACCGTCGTTGGTCTCGACCAGCAGACAGTGACAGACCATTCGCGCCCGCTGAAACAGGCCGCCGGCGCCGTTCACCAGACGTCGTCCGATCGGGCACATGGTGCCGGTGTTGAGATGATGGATGCGCATGACGGGGGGCCCTTCCTGAAACCAGCCCCTCCTTGCCATTCGCTCAGGCATAGGTAAAATATTGTTATTCGATAATAACCATAGGCTATGACTATGGATATCCGGGAACTGCGGTACTTCGCGGCGGTCTATCGCGAGCGCAACCTGACGGCCGCGGCAAAACGCTGTTTCGTTTCGCAGCCCTCGATTTCGGCGGCGATCGCCGGGCTGGAGGCGGAACTCGGCACGACCCTTTTCATCCGCCACAAGAAGGGGGTCGCGCCGACCGCTGCGGCGGAGGCGTTCCATGCCTATGCCCGCCGCATCATCGATGACGCGGATGCGGCGCGAAACCTGTTTCGGAAGCCGTCGGAGCGGCACGCGCTGACGCTCGGCCTGATGCGTACCCTCGACATCCCGAGAACCGTCGCCCTGCTCAAGCCGCTGACCGGCACAGCGGGGATTCATCTGCGGCTGGTGGACGTCCGAGAGGCCGCGGATGCGCGCATCGTCTCCAAAAGCATGATCGATGCCGACGAGCACTTCGTCCCGCTGTGGACCGATCACTATGTCGCGGCGCTGCCGCCATCGCATCCGCTCACCTTCAAGGACCGCCTCAGCACCTCCGACTTTGCCGGCGTGGCGATGATCGATCGCTGCCACTGCGAGCAGAACGAATTCTTCTCCCGCACCGCCGGGCCGCGCGAAACCGTGGCGATCGCGGAATCCGAAGACTGGACCATGGCGCTGGTCGCCGCAGGCGTCGGCGTTGCCATCGTTCCCATCGGCGTGGCGCGCGCCAACCCCGACGTGGTGATCCGCGAAATCGATATCGACCTGACGCGGCAGGTCGGACTGGCCTACCGCTCCTCACCGCCTCCGTCCGACCCGTTGCAGCATTTCATCGCGACGATCGAGCGGCAGCCCCGGGGCAAGCGCCGCAGCAAGCCTGCACGCGCGAAACGCTGATGTGGCGTGGCCGCGGCTGCCGCTGTCTACACCTCTCCCCGCGCGCGGCAGGGCGATCGCATATGGCTGAATTATACCGCGCGCTGATGTGATGGAGTTCGCCCAAAAACTCCCAGCGGGTCGTCCCTGCG
>JAQGJF010001011.1 GCA_028290765.1 Tardiphaga sp. | reverse complement strand
ATCGCCTCGATTTCAAACTCCCATTCAGGCCGCGCCAGCGCCTTCGCGACGACGAGCGTCGAGGCAGGCTTGTGAGGGCCCAGGAATTCGCCGCGCAGCGCGGCATAGGCCGCGTAATCGCTCTCCCGGATCAGGTATACGGTGACCTTGGCGAGATCGCTCACCTTCATGTCGGCGGCGGCGAGCACCGCCAGCAAATTGCGCCAGGCCTGTCGCACCTGCGCCTCGAACAGCGGCGCAACCACCCCCGCCGGATCGACGCCGACCTGGCCGGCGATGTAAAGCGTGCGGGTTTCGCCGCGCGCCAGAATGCCCTGGCTATAGGCCAGGCGGGAATCGGATTCCGGATTGGGCAAGACGGGTTTCAACATGCTTCGTTCTCCTGGCTTCGAACCCTATGGACACAACCGACGATCGTTCCGATCATCGCCCGGCGAGGCTCCGGATCGCGCGGGGGATTTCCCCTTCGTCCTCCACCAACGCATCGAGAATCGTGAAATGGCTGTGGCCGGCATGCTCGATGTGCGTGGCCGGCGCGCCGTGCGCCCGCCAGCCGATGGCCAGATCGGCCGTCCATTGTTTGAAGCCGTCGGTCTCATCGCCTCCGACCACTGCGAGCAAAGGCATCAAAGGCGCCGTCGGCCGCAACGCCCCCAGACGCACCAGCGGACTGGCCGACTCGGCCTCTTCCGCCGACAGATTGAGGTCGCCGTTGATCGAAGTCCGCAGCAACGGGCGCAGGTCGAACGCGCCGCTGATTCCAGCGAGGCCGATGATCGGCCCCGATCCGCGCTCGGCCTGATCCAAAGCCAGCATGGCGGCCAGTTGTCCGCCGGCCGAATGACCCGCGACAACGATCCGTTCCGGCGCGATGCGGTCGATCACCCAGGCGAGCGCCGCGCGCGCCTGATCGACAATGTCGCCAACTCGGACGGCCGGGACCAGATCATAGCCCGGCATCACGACCGTCATTCCGGCCCGCTGAAACGGTTCGGCGATAAAGGACACGTCCGACTTGTCCAAAGCCCGCCAATAGCCACCGTGAATAAAAAACAGTACCGGAGCATCTTTGTCGGCGGAGAAGACATCCAGCAGGCAGCGCGGGCCGGCGCCATAGCGCAGATCGAGACGGCAGTCGCCGCGGGCGCGCAGCGCGGCGCTGCGGCGCCGATGGTCGTCATAGACCTCCTCGCGTTCGGGATGCCGTTGGCGCAGCGCGAATTCCGCTTCAAGTGTCTGATCTATGATCGAGTTCAGCATGTCATTCCGGATGTGATGCGTGTCAGAGACCGAGATAGGCCGTGCGAACCGCGGGGTCCCGGACCAGGATGCTGCTTTCATCAGCGCCCACGATTTCGCCCTCGGCCAGCACGTAACCGCGCGCCGCACTGCGCAGCGCCATGTTGGCGTTCTGCTCGGCCAGCAGGATGGACATTCCCTCGGTATTGAGTCGCCGAATAGTGACGTAGATTTCCTGAATCACCCGGGGCGCCAGGCCCATCGATGGTTCGTCCATGAGCAGCAGGCGCGGCCGCGACATCAGCGCACGCCCGATCGCCAGCATCTGTTGCTCGCCGCCGGACAGCAACCCCGCCGCCTGCTTCTGGCGATCCCGGAGACGGGGAAACAGCTCGAACACCATCGCCAGATCGACCGCAACCCCGCGCTCGCGGCGCGGCCACAACCGCCGGAAAGCTCCCATCTCGAGGTTTTCGCGCACGGTCATCGGCGCGAAAACCCGCCGGCCCTCCGGCACCAGCGCCACGCCCAGACCAAGCCGCGCCGAGGTGGGCGCAGCGGCAATGTCGCGATCGGCAAGCGTGATGCGTCCGGCACTGGGCTGCAGCAGGCCCGCGATGCAGCGCATCAGCGTCGTCTTGCCGGCCCCGTTGGCGCCGATCAGGCACACCGATTGCCCCGCCGCGACATGCAGCGACACATTGTGAAGCACCTGCGTGCTGCCATAGCCGGCGGAGAGATTGCTGACGTCAAGCATCTTCAGCCTCGCCCAGATAGGCCGCCAGCACCTCCGGATGTCGGCGCACCTCGTCCGCCGTTCCCTCAGTGATCCGCCGCCCGTTGTTGAGCACCAGTATGTCGTGCGACAGCGACATCACCATCCGCATATTGTGCTCGACCAGCAGCACCGTCATTCCGTCGCGGTTGAGACCGGAAATGATCCCGCTCATCTGATCGGCCGCCGCGTGGGGGAGGCCTGCGGCGGGTTCGTCGAGCAGCAACAGGCGAGGCTCGCAGGCGAGCGCGCGCGCCAGCTCCAGCACCTTCAACTGACCGAAGCTCAGCGTGCCCGCCTTGTTCCGTGATTTGTCGGCCAGGCCAAACCGGTCCAGCAGGTCCATCGCCGCCGCCGTAATGGCGCGTTCCTCCGCGCGCAACGCCGGACCGTGCAGCATGGCCTGCACAACGCCGGCGGCGCTTCGCATGTGGCGGGCGACCATGACGTTTTCCAGAACGCTCATCTCGCGAAAAATCTGCAGATTCTGGAAGGTCCGGGCCACACCGCGCCGCGCCCGCTGGAACGTCGGCAGATGATCGATACGCTCGCCATCGAATTTGATCCGGCCGGAGCTCGGCCGGGTGACGCCGGCGATCATGTTGAACAGCGTGCTCTTGCCGGCACCGTTCGGACCGATCACGGCTTTGATCTCGCCGGCGCGTACGCTGAAGCTCAGATCCGCGACAGCGGTCACGCCGTCAAAATGACAGAAGAGATTTTCGATCTCCAGCAGCGGTGCTGTCATGGGCGCTGCCGTCATGGGCGCTCCCTGGGTCCGAAGCGGCGCATGACGGCCGCGGGCACGCTGGCCAGGCCACCGGGAAAAACGATCAGCACAACGAGCATGCCGAGACCGAACAGCATCAACTCGGCATCTTCATAATCGAGCAGCAGCTGCGGCACCGCCGTGTAGATCAGCGCGCCCAGCAGCGGACCCCAAAAGGTGCCGGCTCCGCCGATGGCGACCATCACGATCAGCAGGATCGAGCCGGCAATGCCGAAGGTCTCCGGGGAAGCGTATTGATTGACGTGGACGTAAAGGCTTCCGGCCAGTCCTGCCATCGCGGCGCTGAGCACGAAGAACATAAGCTTGGTGCGGAAGCTGTCGATCCCGATCGCATCGGCGCCCAGTTCGTTGGTGGCGACAGCGCGCAGCGCGCGGCCGAGGCGCGATCCCAGCAGATTGAGGATCGCCAGCATGACGAGCAGCGAGATCAGCCACACCAGCGGGAATGCCCGAAACTCGGTATCGAGCCGGATCCCGGCGAT
This sequence comes from Tardiphaga sp., assembly GCA_028290765.1. The sequence continues at coordinate 1,887 of JAQGJF010001011.1, read as the reverse complement.
CGAGAATGGCCGGACGCCCAGCAGGCCGTTCGGACCGCCGGTCAGGTTGACGAGTTGATTGAACAATACGACGAGAATGGCATTCCAGCCCAATGTCGCCATCGACAGATAGTGGCCGCGCAGGCGCAACGCCGGCAGCCCGATCACCAAAGCCGCGATCGCCGCCGTCAGCGCGGCCGCCGGCAATCCGAGCCAGGCGGTCAGGCCGAGTTTGACGTTCAGGATGCCGCTCGCATAGGCGCCAAGACCGAAGAAGCCGGCGTGACCCAGGGAGATCTGGCCGCCGAATCCCATCAGGAGATTCAAACTCGCGATGAGAATGAGATTGATCAGGGCCATATTGGCAAGCGAGATCACATAGGCATTGGAGGCGACGAAGGGAATTGGCAGCAGCGCGAGCCAGATCAGGATCAGCCACAGCTGATCGGACGGCCGTCGCACCGCAGGCCCGAGCCGCGCGGGTCCTTCCGCTTCCAGGGAATCGGGCACGAGATCCTGCCGCAAAGTCGCTTCCGACGGGAGGGGTGCCAGAGCCACGGCGTCAGACCTTGACGACATCGGCGCGGCCGAGGAGGCCCGAAGGACGCGCGAACAGGATCAGCAGCAGCACCGCGAAGGCAATGGCGTCCTTGAAATCCGATGAAATGTAGAAACTGCCGAAAGCCTCCAGCAGACCCAGCGCCAATCCACCGACCACCGCGCCGGGCAGGCTGCCCAATCCCCCGAGCATGGCGGCGCTAAAACCCTTGAAGCCGAACATCGCCCCCTGGTCGTAAGAGGCCAATGTCAGCGGCGTGATGATCGCGCCGGCGAGCGCGCCGGCGAACGCGGCAATGCCGAACGACATCAAAACCATCGACTCGACCTTGACGCCGACGATCGCCGCCGCCTCGCGGTCGGCCGCCGCCGCGCGGAGCGCCTTGCCCAGCATGCTGCGCTCGAAAAACAAGTGCATGATGACGAGGAACGCCAAAGTCAGGCCGGCGATCCACAGCGTCTGCGATGGAAACGTGACGCCGCCGAACGAGGTCGTCGCGGCATCCGAGAATCCAGAATAGCCGACCGGCTTCTTGCCGAGGACCAGCATGACAAGGCTTCGGGTGCAAATCGACAGGCCGATGCTGACGAGCGTGATCAACAGCGGGTTTGGCCGGCGCAGCGGCCAGATCACAAAACGCTCGGAGAGCAGTCCGAAGATCGCAACCAGCAGCACCGCGAACAGGCACGCGACGCCGACGCTGCTGAAGGATCCGAGCAGCAGCGCGGAAACCATGCCGCCCATCACGACCCATTCCCCCTGGGCGAAGTTCATGGCTCCGGTGCTCTTGAACACCACATTGAAGCCGAGCGCGATTAGCGCGTAGATACTGCCGGTGCCGATGCCTGCCACGAGCAACTGCAGGAAAGCGGATCCGGTTGAAGCCGCGGTCATGGCTCAGAACGCCCGCATGCGGTTGGTTTCGAAGACCGGCAGAACAACCCCGAGTTCGGCGAGCCGGGTTCGCGCATTGCCGACATAGGTGATCAGCACGTCTTCCTCGGCGGCACGGCTCGCCGCACCAAGACCTGCCGCCGCGATCAGGGCGTCGGCCTCGGCCTCAGCGAGCGCGTATTCGGGCGCCAGCCACGGACAATGATAGCCTTTCAGTTCGGTGTCCCAGACGTGAGCGGTGAGTTCCTCCGCGACCGACTGCCGCTCCTTCTCGGTCCATTGCGGGGCGCGCGAAGCCAGATACAGCCATCCGAACGCGGCATGACGCTCCTTGTCGGCGATGACGCGGTCGAGCACGGCGGCGATGACGGCGTTGGTTGCCTGCATCCGCCACGCCCGGCAGAGCTCGAGCTCGAGCCCATCGTCGAACGCAGCGTGTACCGCCACATAGCTGT
>JAQGJF010001010.1 GCA_028290765.1 Tardiphaga sp. | reverse complement strand
CGCAAGCTGCTTGTCCGCCTTAACGCAAAAGCACGCGATGCGCGTGCCGCATACGCCAATGCAACTTGACAACTCAGATAGTCGCTCACCCCCAACCCTCTCCCCGCAAGCGGGGCGAGGGAGTGCGCTTTCCGATGCCGTGAGCCTCTACCCCGAAATCGCCACCACCAGTCGGGTGAGACTAGCCTCGTGCTCCAGCGTCCACACCGCGTCGATCACGGCCTCACTGTCGCAGCCCGGCGAACAGTCGCGGACGCAGGCGCGCAGCTTGGCCTCGATGTCGGCATCCGACAACGGACGTGCCAGGCTGCCCCGTGCGTCGGTGACCAAAGTCGAAAAGCTGCGTCCGTCCTTGCCGTCGATACGAACGCGGGCGGCGCCCACCGGCATCGCGTCGTCGCGTTCGGCCTTCACCTTGGCGCGAAGCGCAACCACATCGGGAGCGAATACCACCGCGTCCGAAAATTCCTGTACGCCGGCTGCACCGAACAACAGCGCCACCGCGGCGCAGTGATGGATGCTGACCCGCGCATCCCGCGCATTCGCGACAACCCTGTCGCCGCGTGCCAAAAGCAGCGCATCGCCGGTGACGGTCACCGTCACGATATCGGCGGGGTCAAGGTGGTGGGCGCCACGCAGATCCAGGCAGGCATCGATCACGGCGTGCATCACGATGCCGCTCGGATAGGGCTTGAAGGTGTTGCGGCCGAATTCGAATCGCGAACCAAGTTCACCGGTCATGGCCTCGATATCCGGCGTGTCGCCCGATGCGCGGGCCCAGCCGAGCGGGCCTTCGATGGCGGTCGGGGAAGCCTGCTCGCCGGCTTGCGCCAGCATTGCGGCGAGCATGCCGTTGCGGGCGGCATTGCCGACGCCGGCGTTCTTGGCGGCAGTCGGCAGGTTTTCCACCAGCCCCGAAGACAGGCTGGCGGCGATCCCGATCGCTTGCGCGGTCTGCTCCGCGCCGAGATCGAGCAGTTTCGCGCACGCCGCGGCGGCGCCGAAGGTGCCGCAGGTGGAAGTAATGTGCCAGCCGCGCGCGTAATGGCCGGGCGAGACGCCGAGCCCGATCCGGCATGCGACCTCGGCGCCGGCGACGAACGCTTCCAGCATCTGGCGGCCGGAAAGGCCACGCCATTCGGCCAGGGCCAGCGCCGCCGCCGCGACCGGCGCGGTCGGATGGATGATGGTCGGCAGATGGGTGTCGTCGAAGTCGAGCAGGTTGATCGCGACCGCATTGACGAACGCGGCGCTGCCGGCGTCCATGCGCGCGCGTCTCTCGATCAGCGTGGCGTCGGTCGAAGCCGAGAAGGATTGCAGCGCCCGCGCCAGCGTGTCGACCACCGGATCGCGGGCGGAGCACAGTCCGGTCGCCATGCCGTTGAGCAGGGACCGTCTGGCCGCGTGCCGGAGCGTCTCGGGATAATCCTCCCACCTCGCGGCCGCGACGAACTGGCCGAGGGCTGAACTTGCCGTCGCGTGTGGTGGAGGCATTTCGAGACTCTGATGGATTGTGGTATCTATTGGATACACGTCAAATGACAAAGATTAAAGGAGTTGCAGACGTGGTCAGGAAAAACCCGCACATAGGCTCGAGCTTCGAGAGCTGGCTTGATGAAACCGGTATTCATGAGGAAGCTACTGCAGCGGCCATCAAGGCCGTGATCGCGCACCAGCTTTCCAGCGCACGAACCACTAGACCCACCGTGCCGGAGCGGGATGACTAGTTAAATCGGCGACACCAGCTCCGTCATTGCGAGCGGAGCGAAGCACTCCAGGAGCCAAGAAGCAAGAACTGGATTGCTTCGTCGCAAGAGCTCCTCGCAATGACGGAGTTAGTCATCCCGATTCAGCCTTAAGCAATCACGCCTTAGTCCGGCGTCAATCCCTGGCTCTTGATCACTTCAGACCATTTCAGATTTTCGCTTTTGACATAGGTTGCGAATTCCTGCGGGGTCGAGCCGGTGATTTCGAATCCCAGCGTGTTGAGCTTCTCCTTGGTTGCCGGCTCCTTGAGAACCTCGGCGATGGCCTTGTTCAACATCTCCACGGTCGCCGGCGTCATTCCCGCCGGGCCGAAGAAGCCCCACCAGTTGACCATTTCATAGCCGGCGAGACCCTGCTCCTGCAGGGTCGGGATTTGCGGCAGGGTCGAGGCGCGTACCTTGCTGGTGACCGCGAGGCCCTTGAGCTGGCCCGCCCCGACCACGCCCGCGGCCGTCGGCGCGCTGACGAACATGTAAGGGACCTGATTGCCGAGCACCGACGGCAGCGCCGGTCCTTCCCCCTGGTAGGGCACGGCGACCGGGGTGATGTCGGCGAGCTTGTTGAAGAACAAGGCGGCGAGATGGGAGCCGTCGCCGCGTCCCCCGGTTGCATAATTCACCGCACCGGGCTTCGCTTTGACGTAGGCGATGAGCTCTTTCACGTTGGATATCGGCATCTCTGGATTGGATACCAGCACGAGCGGCGACCAAGCGGCCAGAATGATGGGCGTGAAATCCTTGATCGGATCGTAGACGAGGTTGGCGTACAGGCTCGGCGCCACGGCATGGGTGGTCTGGGTCGCAATCTGGATCGTCGATCCGTCCGGTTCGGCCCTGGCGACGTAGCGCGAGCCGACCTGGCCGGTCGCGCCGGGCTTGTTTTCGATGATGACGGCGCGTCCGAGCTTTTCCTGAAGCCGCGCCCCGATGATCCGCGCAATCGTATCCGTGGTCCCGCCCGCTGTATAACCCACCACGATCGACAACGGCCGCTCCGCGCGGGATGCACCGACTCCGACCATCAGCAAAAGTGCTGCGAGACCGGCTATTCTCGTTACTCGCGTCATCGGCGAATTCTCCTTGTGAAAAGATTGGACGGCCACAAGCGCAGCGGCGATTCGCCGCAAATGCAGGGCACTGCCTGTCGTCGCATCGAGCGGATCAATTCTGTTCTGCCGTCAGGCCCTCGCTTTTGATGAGCTCTGCCCATTTCGCGATTTCGGCCCGGAGGTAGCTTTTGAATTCTTCAGGGGTCGACCCGGTCAATTCGTAACCGAGAAGCTGCAGCTTCTCGCGCGTAGCCGGCTCCTGAATGATTTCACCGAGCGCCTTGTTGAGATCCGCCACCAGCTTGGGCGACAGGCCCGCCGGACCGAAAAAGCCCCACCAGTTGACCATCTCATAGGCGGGCAGGCCCGACTCCTGGATGGTCGGGACATCCGGAAGGATGGGCGATCGATGCTTGCCGGTCACGGCAAGGCCTCGCAGCTGGCCGCTCAGGATCGCCGAGGCTGCCGGAGGGATTCCCAGAAACATGTAGGGCACATGATTGCCCAGGATTTGCGGCAGCGCCTGCCCGTCACCCTGAAAGGGCACCGCGACCGGGCTGACGCCGGCCATTTTGTTGAAGGACATCGCCGCCAGATGCGAGCCATCGCCGCGACCGCCGGTGGCGTAATTGACCTGGCCCGGTCTGGCTTTGAGATAGTCGACCAGTTCTTTCACATTCGATATCGGCAGCGCGGGATTGCAGACCAATACCAGCGGTGACGTCGCCACCAGGATGATCGGCGTAAAGTCCTTTTCAGGGTCGTAGCCGAGACGGCTGTAGAGGCTCGGGGCCACGGCGTGAGTCGTCTGTGCTGCGATCTGAATCGTATTGCCGTCCGGTTCGGCCTTGGCGACGTATCGGGTGCCGATTTGACCTGTCGCACCCGGCTTGTCCTCGATGATCACCGGCCGGCCAAGCTTGTCCTGCAGCCGCGCGCCGAGGATACGCGCGATGACGTCGGTGGAGCCGCCGGGCGAATAGGCAACCACGATGGTCAATGGCCGCTCGGCATTCGATGCAGCCGTTCCGAGCATCAGCCAGACGGCGGCGAACGCGAGAAGCGCTCTGAACGTCATCGACGGCTCCCTCCGCGTGTTCGATCGGCTGCAATTCTCGGAAAATCGTGCAGCCTCTGCGGCAAAACGTAGGGACTTTCGGGACGGTGGGTAAATACTATTTCGATTCCGAGTATACGGCGCCGTTATCGAAGCCGGCGCCGGTCCGGCTCCCGTTACATGCGCGCCGAGAACGGATCGCGCGGATCGTCGGAAAAGTCGACCATGACATTCTTCGTGGTCAGGAACTCATAAAGCCCGCTTTCTCCGCGCTCCCGGCCGAACCCGCTTTCCTTCCTGCCGCCGAACGGTGTCTGCGCCGCGGAGGCGCGGTAGGTATTGACCCACACCATGCCGGAGCGGATCTCGCGGGCGACGCGATGCATGCGGTTGAGATCGCGGGTCCAGATGCCGGACGCCAGCCCGAACCGCGTCGCATTGCCAATGCGGATGGCCTCTTCCTCCGTCTCGAACGGAATGATCGACAGCACCGGGCCGAATATCTCCTCCTGCGCCAGCCTCATCTCGTTTTTGACATCGGCAAAAATGGTCGGCTTGATGAACAGGCCTTTGGCCAGATCGCCCTCGCGCGCCGGTTCGCCGCCGGTGACGAGGCGCGCACCTTCGGTCTTGGCGCTCTCGATGAAATCCATGATGGCGCGGAATTGCGGCTCGTTGGCTGCGGTGCCCATTTCCGTTGCGGGGTCGAGCGGGTTGCCGAGTCGTATCTGCGAAGCCCGTTTTGCCAGACGATCCGTGATCGCGTCGTAGATTGGCCGTTGCACCAGGAGACGGGATCCCGCAATGCAGGTCTGCCCGGTCGCGGCAAAGATGCCGGCCAGCGCGCCGACGGTCGCCTTGTCGAGGTCGGCGTCGTCGAAAATGATGTTCGGCGATTTGCCGCCGAGCTCCATGACGACGGGGATCAGGTTTTTGCCGGCCGCGGCGGCGATGTGCCTGCCGGTGTGGCCGGAGCCGGTGAAGCTGATCTTGTCGATCCCGCCACCGGCCACCAGTGCCTGGCCGGTACGCTTGTCGCCGGTCACGACATTGAACACGCCGGGAGGAAAGCCAGCCTTCTCCATCAGCGAGCAGAATTCCAGCGTCGTGACCGAAGCGTGCTCCGACGGCTTGACCACCACGCAATTGCCGGCGGCCAGCGCCGCCGGAAGCTTGTTCGCCAGCAGCGCCATCGGCGAGTTCCAGGCGGTGATCAGCGCGATGACGCCCAGCGGCTCATAGGTCGCGTAATCGAACACGTTCTTCTGGTCGAGCGGAATGACCTTGCCCCAGATCTTGTCGGCATAACCGGCGAAGAACCGATAGATGCGCGCGGCAAAGACCATCTGGCCCTTGGTTTCACGGATGACCTTGCCATTGTCGGTGCTTTCCAGCACCGCCATGTCGTTCGCGGAGGCCTCCAGCAGATCGGCCAGGCGGTTCATCATCCCGGCACGCTCCAGACCGGTTGTATGCCGCCAGCTTTGCTCGAAAGTGCTGCGTGCGGCATCGACCGCGCGCTTGACGTCGGCTTCGTCGGCCTGCGAGATCACAGCCCACGGTTCCTGCGTGTAGGGGTTGATGGACAGGAAGGTCTCGCCCGAATTCGGTGCGACCCATTCACCGTTGATGTAAAGTCTGTGGCTGCGCATTTGGTTCAAGATCGCGATCCCCGTTTCGGAGCGTTATGTTGCGCTGCCGCAGATTCCAGTCGGCGCGCCGTCGGCATGGCCTCATCGTAGAGCCAATGCAAGTCCGTGAAAAATATCCATTCGGCCGGCATCATACGATTATAATATTCTGACGAGCTCGTCGCGGTATGCATGCTGCGCATCCTGGGAGACGGATCGTTATTATATTTGCCGGACCGATCTCTCTAGGGTGTGCGGCAGGCCCGGCGATAATGAGACGACAATGGATGCGGGGCGTTGGCGGTAGCAGGTAATGACATCTTCAGACCGGAATCAGACCGATCGCAATGAGTACGATTTCATCATCATCGGAGCCGGATCTGCCGGCTGTGTGCTTGCAAACCGATTGAGCGCCGATGGAGCGCATCGCGTCCTGCTGATCGAGGCCGGTGGGCGCGACAACAGCATCAATATCCACATTCCCTTGATGGTCGTTAACCTGCTCAAGGACGAGCGGTACACATGGCCATTCCTCACCGAGAAGCAGGTGCATCTCAACGGCAAGGAACAGTTGTGGGCGCGCGGCAAGGTGCTGGGGGGATCCAGCTCGATCAATGGCAACGTCTATGTCCGGGGCGATCCGGCCGAGTACGACTCCTGGAGCAGTCTTGGATGTTCGGGCTGGAGCTGGCAGGACATGCTGCCCTATTTCAAGCGCATGGAGAGCTTTGCTTCGGGTGATCCGGTCAAACGCGGCAAGACTGGGCCGATCAACGTCACGCAGCTGCGCAAGTTCGACAAACTCGGCGACGCCTATCTCGACGCCAGTCGGGAAGCCGGCTTCGAACTCGTCGACGACTATAATGACGGCCACTACGAGGGCGCTTCCTATCTGCAGTATTCGACCACGCCGCGTGGATTCCGTTGCAGCAGCGCTGTCGGCTATCTGAGACCTGCTCGCGGACGTTCCAATCTCGAAATATGGACCGACACGCTGGTCACCCGCGTGCTGCTGGACGGTAAGCGCGCCGTTGGCGTTGAATGCCGACGCGACGGCGGCACCATCCGGGCCATGAGCCGCAAGGAGGTCATTGTTTCGGCAGGCCCGATTCAGTCGCCCAAGATCCTTGAACTGTCGGGAATCGGTCAGCCGGGTGTGCTGAAGTCATTTGGCGTCGAGGTGGCGCACGAGCTTCCGGGCGTCGGCGAAAACATGTCCGACCATCCGAATTGCCGCCTGACCTTCGAATGCTCGAAGCCGATTACGATCAACGACGTGCTGCAGCGGCCGATGTCGAAGCTGAAGGAAGGCCTGCGGTTCATCCTGTTCGGCAAAGGGCTGCTTTCGATCTGCTCGGCGACGGCGCACATCGTCATGCGCAGCGGTCCCGGACAGAACCAGCCGGACCTGAAGCTGCAATTGCAGCCGTTCTCGGGCAAGGACCGCTACGCCCGCCGGCCGCAGGAGGGGTTGGATGCCCATTCCGGCTTCACCATCGGGATCATGGCGCTTCGTCCGCATTCGCGCGGCTATGTGCATCTCAATTCAGCCGATCCGGCGGTTCAGCCGCGCATCGACCCGAACTATCTCGCGGATCCACGCGACGCGGCAACGCTGCTGGCGGGCATCCGGGCAGTCCGCCGGCTAGTACAGATGCCCTCGCTGAAGGACCTGGTGGTGCGCGAAACCCGGCCGGGACCCGAGGTACAGACCGAGCAGCAGATCGTCGACTATATCCGCCTGACCACGGCCACGACCTGGCATGTGGTCGGCAGCTGCAAGATGGGCAGCGACGAGATGGCCGTCGTCGATTCCGAGCTTCGAGTGCGCGGAATCGACGGGCTGCGTGTCATCGACTCCTCGGTATTTCCAACCGTTCCGTCTTCGAATACCAATGCGCCGACGATCGCGCTCGGAGAAAAAGGAGCCGACATCGTGCTGAAGGCCTGGAATGGCAAGGCCGGCATCACCGCGGCGGCGTAACCAAAGAAGAAGACATGATCGATCGCATTGAAGTTTTTGTCACCGAACTGCCGGTTCGGCTGCAGCGGACGTTTTCCAGCGGCAGCTACGACACCGGTCCGGCCAAGGAATTGCTGGGCAAGCCTGTATTCGTCAAAATATATGCCAATGGCGTTGTCGGCTGCGCCCAGATCAGGCCGATCAGCCCCGGGCATTTTGTTGCGGATACCGTTCACAGCGTGGTTGCGGCCATTGCGGACATCTATGGTCCCAATCTGATCGGAAAGGACATTTTCGACATCGAGGCGATCACCGAGATGTTCGATCTGCGCCTGGCAGGCAACCCGGCGGCGCGGGCGGTTCTCGATATCGCGCTTCATGATGCGGTGGGCAAGGCGCTCGGTGTGCCAATCCATCGATTGATCGGCGGCTGCAGCCAGCCTGTTATCCCGCTCGAATGGTCAGTGAGTCTGGCCGACGACGTCAAGGTCATGATTGCCGAGGCCCGGCGTGCCGTCGATGAGTTCGGCATCAAGGTGATTTGCCTCAAGGCCGCGGGCAAGGGCGGCTGGCGTCGCGACGTTGAAAACTTTGCCGCGGTTCGTAAATCGTTGGGTGACGACATCGTCATCGGTGTCGACCCGAATACCGGATGGACCGTTGCCGATACCATTAGCGCGGTCCATGCGATAGCCCCGATGGGGCTGGGCTATCTCGAACAACCGGTGGACCGCCGCGACATCAAGGGGCTGGCGGAGATCAGGGCGCAGTCGGTAGGCGTGCCGCTGATGGCCGATGAAAGCCTGTTCTCGATTCAGGATGCGATCGGGCTGGCCGAAGCGCGCGCGGTGGATGTATTTTGCATCAAGCTCTACAAGATCGGCGGGTTGTCGGTCGCGAGGAAGATTTCCGCCATCGCCGACGCCAGCGGCATTCAGATCAATTGCGGTGGGCTGGCGGTGGCCTCGCAATTCGAAGCGGCAGCTTCGGCGCAGTTCTGTGCCACGGTTCGTGAGAAGAAGACGTTCGGGGCGGCTGAATTCGTGTTCGGCCTCGGAGCACTAGGCCGCGATCCGCTGGCGGTCGAGGACGATTTCGTCATCAAGAACGGCGCGGTGCGGGTGCCGCAGCGGCCGGGACTCGGCCTCACTCTCGATGAAAAAGCGCTGGAACGGCTGACGCTGAAAAAGGTGACAGTCGGCGGAAAAGGAAGCTGATCTTCGTTTTGGAGTGCATGGAGACCTCATCCTGAGGAGCATCGCGTAGCGATGCGTCTCGAAGGATGGCCACGAGTTCATGCGTTGTGGCCATCCACGCGCAACGGCTTCGCCGTTGTCGCGGGACACGCCGCGCAAAGAGCGCGGCTCCTCAGGATGAGGTCAGCGCGCGTTAAAGAAAATCACGCCGTCGTCGAAGCCGGCTCGCGGTCCTCAAGAGCTCTTCGCACAACGGCAGGCGTCAGGCGCGGCGCGATCATCTTGATGAAATCGAGCACGTAGGAGCGCAAATAAGTGTTCGATCGAAGGCTGATGAAGATGGTGCTGGGCTCGAACAGATGGTCCGCCGAACGGGCCCGCAATCCGACATCGCGGTTGGGGTCAAAGGTGATGGTGGTGAGAATGCCGATTCCGAGGCCGAGTTCGATATAGGTCTTGCAGACGTCCGCGTCGATGGCGCTCAAAATGATCTTCGGCTCGAGGTTCGCGGCCTTGAAAGCCTTCATCACCCGCCAGCGTCCACTATAGCGCGGGTCGTAGGAGATGATCGGGTAGGCGGCGACGTCCTCGATCGTCAAGGTTTCCACGTCAAGAATGGGATGACCGGCCTTGGCCACCACCGACCGGGGCAGCGAAAAACACGGCAGCCTGACCAGATTGGTAAATTGTCCGAGCGTATCGGTGCCGATGGCGAGATCTGCATCTCCGCTGTCGACCAGGCTGCAAATATCTTCGGGGTTGCCCTGCTTGAGGACGAGTTGCACCTCCGGATATTTATTGACGAATTTTTCGATGACCATCGGCAGCACGTAGCGGGCCTGGGTATGAGTCGTCGCGATGGTGAAGGTGCCGGCATTGCCGAAATTGACGTCCTCCTTGAGCGAGCGCAGGGCGTCGATGTCGGTGATCACGCGCTTGGCGATATCGAGCACGAAGCGGCCGGGGTCGGTCAGTCCGATGATGCGGTTGCGGGTGCGCTGGAAAATTTCAAAACCGAGCTCGGCTTCCAGCAGCAGGATCTGCCGGCTCACGCCCGGCTGCGAGGTGTGAAGCGCCTCCGCCGCCGCGGACAGGTGATTGTTCTGCCTGACGATCTCGAGCACGTAGCGTAGTTGCTGCAGCTTCATTTCCACCCCGGGTATGATCTTTTATGATGCCAGGATAACGCCTTATTCTGTGCGTGCATACTCTCGATCGCTCATAGTGGTTTTGCAAGCGGCGGCGCTGCCGTCGGTTAACGGGACTGCACAGCATGAGCGATTTGGTGTCGAAGGCCTTCGATGTCGTGGTGGTTGGTGGAGGCAACGCCGCGCTGTGCGCCGCGCTTGCCGCCCGCGAGCAGGGCAGCAGCGTGCTGCTGCTGGAACGCGCACCGCACGCGGAGCGGGGCGGCAACTCGACCTACACGGATGGTCTGATGCGTGTGGTCTATGAGGGGGCGGATGACATTCGCGCGCTGGCGCCCGACCTGACCGACGAGGAAATGAGGGTCAGCGATTTCGGCAGCTACACCGAGTCGGATTTCTTCGACGACATGGCGCGGATCACCCAGTACAGGACCGATCCGGACCTGTGCGAAATCCTGGTCAAGCGCAGCAAGGAAACGCTGCTCTGGATGCGGACGCAGGGCGTCCGGTTCATGCCCAATTTCGGGCGTCAGGCGTTTTTGGTCGACGGCCGCTTCAAGTTCTGGGGCGGTGCGACGATCGTGGTCGCCTCCGGCGGTCCGGGCCTGGTCGATTCGCTCTACCAGCGCGCCGAAAAGAACGGTGTCGAAATTGTCTATGAAGCCTGGGTCCGAGACTTGATCCAGGACAACGAGGGCGTCAAGGGCGTCATCGTCAAACTGGACGGCAACGATGTCGAGATCCTCGCCAGTTCGGTCGTGCTGGCCTGCGGCGGCTTCGAGGCCAATGCCGAGTGGCGCGCCAGATATCTGGGGCCGGGCTGGGATCTGGCAAAGGTCCGCGGCTCCCGCTTCAACACCGGAGACGGCCTTGCGATGGCCTTGAAGGCCGGCGCGCAACCTTACGGCCATTGGTCCGGATGTCATGCCACCGCCTGGGAACGGTATGCCTCGGATTTCGGCGACCTGGCTGTTACCCCGCAATATCAGCGGCACAGCTATCCGTTTGCCGTGGTGGTCAATAGCGACGGGCTTCGCTTCATCGACGAGGGCGCCGACTTCCGCAACTATACCTATGCCAAATACGGCCAGGCCGTTCTGGCGCAGCCGGGGCAGGTCGCCTGGCAGATCTACGATGCCAAAACCAATTACCTGCTGCGCGATGAATATCGCACGCGGCATGTCACCAAGGTTTCGGCCGATACGCTGGAACAGCTGGCCGACAAGATCGAGGAGATCAACAAGGAGCAGTTCCTGCGGACCATTCACGAATTCAACGCCGCGGTGCAGGACGACGTCCCCTTCAATCCGAACATCAAGGATGGACGCGGTGCCGCCCTTACCCCGCCGCGGTCGAACTGGGCGTGCAAGATCGACACGGCGCCCTTCGAAGCCTACGCGGTCACCTGCGGCGTCACGTTTACGTTCGGTGGCGTCAAGATCACGACCGACGGCGAAGTCATGGACACCGGGCAGCAGCGGATCCCCGGTCTCTTTGCAGCCGGCGAAATGGTCGGCGGCATCTTCTACTTCAACTATCCGGGCGCCAGCGGATTGACCAGCGGCGCGGTGTTCGGACGGCTTGCCGGCAACAGCGCAGCCGGTTTCGCCAAGCAGCAGGCAGTCGGGCGTTCAACGAATCGCAAGATCGCCTGAGCGTTTCGCGTTCCGGGAGCGGGCATCGTCAATCGATCCGCCCGCGCAGAAATTTCACGACCGATCGAAAAGGGGTCATCCATGAATGTCGCGGTTTCAGTACCTTCAACCACCCGCACAGTCGCCGAGTTTGCGGTCGGGCTTCGCTACGAAGACCTGCCGGCGAACGTCATCGCCTATGCCAAGCAATGCATTCTCGACAGCCTCGGATGCGGCGCGTTCGGCGCGCCGACGCCGTGGGCGTTGTCGGTGGCCCGCGTCGTGGGCAAGCTCGGCCAGAAGCAGGGCGCCAGCGCATGGGGCATGAATCTTCGCGCCGACCCGCTGGGCGTCGCGCTGATCAACGGTACGGCGGCGCAAGGCTACGAGCTCGACGATTGCCACGACCAGTCGATGTCGCATTACGGCGCCGGCGTGGTTCCGACCGTGCTGGCGGCGGCTGAAGGTTTCGGACCCATCAGCGGCAAGGAGATCATTCTCGCGACCGTCGTCGGCTATGAGCTCGGCACCCGCATCGGCAACACCGTCAGCCCCCATGCCTTCAACCGCGGCTTTCATCCGTGCGGACTGACCAGCACCTTCGCTGCCGCAGCCACCATGGGCAAGCTGCTCAAGCTCGACGTCGACCAGTTCGTCAACGCGCTCGGCCTTGCCGGCTCGCAGGCCGCCGGCCTGATGGCTTCGCAATATGGCGCCATGGCCAAGCGGTTCCATTCCGGAAAGGCCGCGCAGAACGGGATGCTGGCGGCGATGCTCGCCGCGGAAGGCCTGACGGGCGTGCGTAACGTGCTGGAGGCGCCGTATGGCGGCTTCTGCTCGACCTATGCGGAGAAGTACGACCTCAGCTATGCCACCGACGGGCTCGGCAAGGAATTCGAGATGCTGCACAACGGCTTCAAGCAGTACTCGTCGCTGGCCAGCAGTCACGCCTCGGTCGATGCGCTGCGTGTCATCCGCGAAAAGCACGGCGTCAAGGGCGCCGACGTGGCCAGCGTTCTGATCGAGACCACCGCGATGGTCAAACGTCATTGCGGCTGGCCGTACGTTCCGGCGGAAACCATCACTGCACAGATGAACCTGCCGTTCACCGCCGCAGTAACCCTGATCGAGGGCAACGCCTTCATCGACCAGTACACCGACGACAAGCTGCGCGATTCCACCATCATGAACCTCGCGGATCGCATCGAAGTCGTGGTTGCGCCGGATCTCGATGCGCTCGGCCCGCACGAGATGCGCGCGGTGCGCGTGACCGTGACGACCAAATCCGGCCAGAAATTCACCGAGGGTGACTGGTACCGGAGCGGGCACTGGAAGAAGCCGCTGTCCGAAGAGGTGCTGAAGAAGAAATTCCGCGATCTCGCCGGCCGCGTGCTGGTGGACGATGCGGTGACGCAGATCGAACAGATCGTTTCCAGCCTGGAAACCCGGGCCGCGCCGGCGAGCGAACTCGGTCCGCAATTGCAGAGGCTGCGCGCGTAGCCGCTTGCGGACAGGAAAGGTATCGACCATGGACCAGACGCTCGCCTCGACCCTGGCAAAATTTGCCGCCGAAGCCACCCACGGCGCGATTCCCGATGACGTGAGACGCGCCGCGCTCTGGCACATTGTCGATACCATCGGCGTGTGTCTCGCGGGCGCCAACCCGCAGGAGGAGAGCGGTCAGGCCGCGCGGCGCCTTATGGAGAAATGGCAGGCGCGATCCGGGTCGATGATTTTCGGTCTTGATGCCAGCGCCCGCCCCGAGATGGCCGCGCTGCTGAACGGCGCTCTGGCCCAGGCGCTCGAGATGGACGACAAGCACGGCTCCTCGCTGGCGCGACCGGGCTCCACCGTGACGCCGGCGGTTCTCGCCGTCGCCCAGGCCAACAACATGTCCCTGACCGAGGTCGTGACCGCGGTGACCGTCGGATATGAAGTCATGATCCGGCTCGGCTTCGTCGCCGGAGATCGCTTTCTCGAGCGTGGCTATCACACCAGTTCGCTGCTCGGCGCCTTCGGGACGGTCGCCGCCGTCGGCTCGCTGCTGAAGGTGGGCACCGAGGACATCGTCAATGCGTTCGGCATCGCCGGTACCTTTGCCGCCGGCATCCAGGAGGCGACGCGCACCGGCTCGACCTCCAAGA
>JAQGJF010001006.1 GCA_028290765.1 Tardiphaga sp. | reverse complement strand
GCCGTGCTTCAAACCAGATGACGACCGGGGCTATCGCCTCGATCGAGGACGTGGCGTCCCATATCGAGGACGCATTTGCGGCGGTGGGAGACCATCTCGGACGCGGCCGCGCGCTGTTCGAGGAGCTCAACGACGGAATTGCCTCGTTGTCCGTGGAACTGTCCGGAGCGGAAATCGCTGACGCCTCGGCGGCGCTGCAGCACATCGCCGCGAAGCTGACCGCGCTGGTCGAGGTATTGGGCTCGGAAGGCGTGTTGCTCGGCGCCATCGGCGCAAGTGCCGGGGAGGCCTCCGCGGCGCTCCGGCCGCTCGTCAAGCATACCCAGATGGTGATGATCATCGCGCGCAGCGCGCGAATCGAGGCGGCGACGCTCGACGGCTCCCGCGACAGTTTTCTCGATTTTACCGCGGAAGCCTTTGCGCTGGCCAAGGCGGTGCAGGTCTCGATCGAGGCCTGCATGCGGGACCAGCAGCAGCTCGCGGATGCGGTGGCGACGGCGCTGGGGCGTCAGCGCGAGTTCGACACCCGCTATCGTGGCCAGCTCCACTCGGTCAGCGCCGACCTCGTCGCGGTACATGCGCAGATGCAGTCCCGACAAGGCCGGCACGCACAGCTCGCGCAGACCGCAGGCGCTGGGACCAAGCGGATGGCGGACGCGGTGGGATCCGCCATCGTCTCCCTGCAGGCCGGCGACAGTACGCGACAACGCCTGGAGCATATCGGGCGTGCGTTGCACATCGCGGTCGCGCTCGACGGCGACCACGCGTCAACTCTCGCACCGGAAGCCACCGCCGGCGCGTCGACCGGTTCGCTGGTCTGTTGCCTGCAAGCCGACCAGTTGAAGGGGACGGTGTCGGATTTCGCGATCGATCTTCGCGACATCAATGCGTCGTTCGAGGCGCTGCTGTCGGGCGTCGCCGGCGTCGTCGATCTCGGGCGGGCGCTGTCCGGCACCGAAGACGGCGACCTCGCTTCATTTTTGAGTGCGGTGAAGCGGGCGCTGGCGGAGGCGTCGTCGCTCATCAAGGCATGTGAAAGCTCCAGGGCATCCGTGGATGACGCGCTCACGGTCGTCGACGCGATGCTCGGAAAATTCCGTCTGGCGATTGCAAGCCTGTCCGATACCGTCGTCGACATCATCCTGATCGGCATGAATGCAGGCCTCAAGGCCGGCCAGCTTGGCGTCAAAGGCCAGGCCTTTGTCGTGATTGCCAACGAGCTCAAGGCAACGGCGGACCAGATCTCGGCCGGTGCCGGCGTGCTGAAGCCGGTGCTGGATCACATCGAGCAATCGGCGGGCGATCTCAAACGGCTCGGCGTCGACAGCGCCACGTCGCTCATGACCGACCTCGAGCCGACGATCCTGCGCGCCATCGGGGAGATCGAACAGGGCAGCGACCATATTCGTGAATTGATGTCGCGCCTCGTCAGCGGCGGCACCGAGTTCGAGCATATGGTGACGAGCGCGCAGGCCATTCTGGCCGCACTGGGCGGCAAATCCGCCCGTCTTCCAACGACCGCGGCCGATCTCGGAATTGCCGACGCCAAGCGACGACTATCTCCAGCGGACATGCCGACCGTCGAACCCGCATTTGGCGACCTCTATGCGCAATATACGATGGTCAGCGAGCGAGACGTGCACCAGCGATTTGCCAGGCTCGCGGGACTTCTGGTGCCGTCGGCCGGCCAGTCCGGGCCGAAGCAGGACGATACCGACGACGTGCTGTTTTTCTAGAGCGTTTTCGAGCGAAGTGGGCACCGGTTCGCGTCAGGAAAACGCGTCAAAACAAAAAGCTGGAGCCTATCAGGCCCTAGGCTGGGCCGGCGAGCGGCCGGAGTATTTTTGACTTCGGGACCGGGTAACGGCAGTCGAATTTTCCCAATCCAATAGATTATAAAGATAAAATCTATCGAGTTTATGGCTCGGCCGCTCCGTCCTCGGAAGCGACTATTCGATGACGGTTGAAGCACCTCAAAGACCTCAGGCGTCGGACCTGCCGCCGGAAACGCGGCGACAAATATCGGATCGCTGTCCCTCTTGACCACCGATAACGAGCGCGTAACGTGCGCGCACAACAATACGCAGTCTCTCCGGGAGGAAAAAAATGGTGCAGTTCAGAATTTTCGCTGTCGCGGCGGCGCTCGGCCTGACGGCCCTGGCCGGTTCGGCGCAGGCCCAGGACAAGGGTACGATCGGGATTGCGATGCCGACCAAGTCTTCAGCGCGCTGGATCGCGGATGGAGACAACATGGTCAAGGTGCTGCAGGCCAAGGGCTACAAGACCGACCTGCAATATGCCGACAACGACATTCCCAACCAGCTGGAGCAGGTTGAGAACATGATCACCAAGAAGGAAAAGGTGCTGGTGATCGCGGCGATCGACGGCACCACGCTTTCTGACGCGCTGCAGCACGCGGCCGATGCGGGGATCAAGGTGATTGCTTACGACCGCCTCATTCGCGGTTCGGCCAATGTCGATTACTACGCGACCTTCGACAACTTCCAGGTCGGCGTTCTGCAGGCCAGCACCATTGAGAAAGGCCTGGGACTGAAAGAGGGCAAGGGCCCCTTCAACATCGAATTGTTCGGCGGCTCGGCCGACGACAATAATGCCTTCTTCTTCTATGACGGCGCGATGTCGGTATTGAAACCCTATATCGACAGCGGCAAGCTCGTGGTGCAAAGCAAGCAGATGGGAATGGACAAGGTTTCCACGCTTCGCTGGGAAGCCTCGGTGGCCCAGGCGCGGATGGAAAACCTGCTCAGCGCCTTCTACACCAACAAGCATGTCGATGCGGTGCTCTCGCCCTATGACGGCCTCAGCATCGGCATCATCGCCGCGCTCAAGGGCGTCGGATACGGCTCCAAGGAAAGCCCGATGCCGGTTATTTCCGGCCAGGACGCCGAGGTGCCCTCGGTCAAGTCCATCATCGCCAAAGAGCAATATTCGACGATCTTCAAGGACACCCGCGATCTCGCCAAGGTCGCCGCCGGGATGGTCGACGCCGTGTTGTCCGGTGGCAAGCCGGAGGTCAACGACACCAAGACCTACAACAACGGCATCAAGGTGGTTCCGTCCTATCTGCTGAAGCCGCTCGCCGTCGACGCCAGCAACTGGAAAGAGGCGCTGATCGACACCGGCTATTACAAGGCCGAGCAGTTCAAGTAAGTCTGTCGCAACATCGGCCCCCGCGCGTGCCACGCGCGGGGCCTCCCGATTGGCGCAGCCGCCTTTCGGCCAATTTCTGATTCAAGAGTTCATCATGGCCGCCATCCTGGAAATGCGAGGGATCTCCAAGAGCTTTCCGGGTGTAAAGGCGTTGCGAGACGTCAATCTCAAGGTCGAGGCCGGCGAAATCCACGCGATCTGCGGCGAGAACGGCGCCGGCAAATCGACGCTGATGAAGGTGCTCAGCGGCGTCTATCCCCACGGCTCCTATGAGGGAGAGATCTTTTACCAGGGCGCCGAGCGGCAATTTGCGACGATCTCCGACAGCGAACATCTCGGCATCATCATCATTCATCAGGAACTGGCGCTGGTCCCGCTGCTGTCGATCGCGGAGAACATCTTTCTCGGCAACGAACCCGCGAAATTCGGCGTCATCGACTGGGACACCGCCTTCAGCCGGACGCGGGAACTGCTTGCCAAGGTCGGTCTGAAGGAATCGCCCCGAACGCTGATCACCAATCTCGGCGTCGGCAAGCAGCAACTGGTCGAAATCGCCAAGGCGCTGGCCAAGAAGGTCAAGCTCTTGATCCTCGACGAGCCGACCGCGAGCCTCAACGAAAGCGACAGCGACGCGCTGCTCGACCTGCTGCTGGAGTTCAAGGGCCAGGGCATCTCCTCGATCCTGATTTCCCACAAGCTCAACGAACTGGCTAAGGTCGCGGATTCGATCACGGTGCTGCGTGACGGCACCACGGTGGAAACCATCGACTGCCACGCCGAGAAGATCAGCGAAGGCCGCATCATCAAGAGCATGGTCGGGCGCGAGATGTCGGAGCGCTATCCGCACCGCGAGCCGCAGATCGGCGAAAGATTCTTCGAGATCCGCGACTGGCGCGTCGAACACCCGCAGCATGCCGGACGCGAGATGATCAAGGGCGTCGGGCTGCACGTCAACCGCGGCGAGATTCTGGGCATCGCCGGATTGATGGGGTCCGGCCGTACCGAACTGGCAATGAGCATCTTCGGCCGTGCCTATGGCCGCAATGTCACCGGCAAGGCCTTCATGGAAGGCCGCGAACTCGACCTCAGTTCGATTCAACGGGCGACTGCCGCCGGCATCGCCTATGTGACCGAGGATCGAAAGAGCCTGGGTCTGATTCTCAGCGAGGACATCAAGAACAATGTGAC
>JAQGJF010000950.1 GCA_028290765.1 Tardiphaga sp. | reverse complement strand
CTGCCGGCGATCATGATTTCATCGCCACGATGCTCGATCTTCGGATCGATATGCGCCGTGACCGCCGCGATGATCAACCCCAGCAGCGTACCGGCGCCCAATGCCGCAAAAAGCTCTGCGTGCTGCGCGAGATCCGCCTTCAGGCTGAGGACTCCCCAGCCGACAAAGGCCAGCGGCGCGATCAGCAGCAGCGGCAGCTTCGCGGGGCGCGATCGCAGCGCCCGCACGCCCAGCCCGACCAAGAGCGCGAAGACGACAAAGACCCAGGGCGGAATGCTCGAGACGATATTGCCGAAGGAATTCACGACCGGCTTCCCGCGGCGCGCGCCGACCGCCGCAACTGCCGCAACGACAGCGCATGAAGAATGATCGAGCTCGGCACGATGAATGCCGGGATCAGCACGTTAGGATAGGCGCCGACCAGCAGGTTCGGATGATCGAACGCCAGCAGCTGCAGCGGCCCCGGCGCCGTCATGGCGCCCAGCGTAATCGCGGTGACGAGATCGAGCAGGCCGAGACCATTCCAGGCCCGCGCAAGCGTGCGTCCTTGCGCCGGATCGCGTTGCAGCGAGGCCGCGACCGGCAGCGCCAGCAATCCGGTCAGGAGGTCGCCGATTGCGGCCGGAAACGCAAACACCGGGGGCGTGCCGCCGGCCATCCAGGCCACCAGAAACACGCCGCCGAGCACCCGATAGAGCTGCACGCCGACCAGCCATGATGGCGGCATGGCATCGAGCAGCACCCCGATCCGCTTCGATCGCAGCAGCACCGGCAGTGCCAGCAGCAGCGGACCAAGCACCGCCAGAGGGAGCATGGGAATGCGCGTCGCGCCCGGCAGGAAGGCGCCGTTTAGCGCGAGCACCCAGACCCCGGCTAGCCACGCCGTCCACGGCACCGCGATCGCAAGCCACGTCGCGATGCGCGCCGTGCTCGACCACACCGTCCGGGCCAAAGCCAGCCACAAGCCGACCAGCAGCACGCCATGAATGACGACGCGAACCGCCGCGAAGAGCATGGCGGCGGCTTCCGACTGGGACAGCGCGATGTTCAGGCCCACATACGCCGCCGCCAGCAGCAGCGCATAGAACAGCAGACGAAATTCGGACCGCCGCTCTTTCGTTTCGATATTCGCAACCGATGCCGCCATCACCACCTCCATGGATACATTTTTGGTAGTTGCTATGATTTATATAGTCACTTACCCTAGTGACTTTTATTTCAGGAGTCACTATAAATTTTGGATGGATATCGGCGGCCCCGTCGGCCCATCTCGGCGCAGTCGGGGCGGATGGTGCGGCGCGTCCGCGCAACAGGAGGCCAGGATGGCGAGCTACGGCATGGACTGCCCGGTTGCACAAACCCTCGACGTGATCGGCGAGCGATGGACCCTCATGATTCTGCGCGACCTCTTCACCAAGGGCGCCCGCAAGTTCCAGGACTTCGAGACGTCGTTTCCGTCGATCAGCCCGAACACGCTGTCGACGCGGCTCAAGACGCTCGAGGAACACGGCGTCGTCGAACGGCGGTTCTACGAGCAGCATCCGCCGCGGGCGGAATATGTGCTCACCCGAAAAGGCCAGGAACTCGGGCCGGTGATGAAATTGCTGCGCGAGTGGGGGCGCAAGCACGGTGCCTTGCGCGAACGCGCTTAGGCGCTGGCGGCCTTTCCTGAAAGCAGGTGTTGGAAAAATTGGTTCAGAGCAGTTTGGCGCGAACGAACAGCATTCGCAGCGCGTCCGTCGCCTGCACGCTCCGGATCGCATCGTCGGCCGCCGCCTCCAGCGCGGCCCTGGCATCGCTGTGCAGCGATCGAAATTCCATCCACTCGACCGCACTGATGCTGTTGATGAAGCGCCAGGCCTGGCCGACCGTCGCGATCGCAACGGATTCGCCGTTCATCTTGATCCGGAACGTCGCCTTCAACGGGGTGGTGGAATTTGCTACGTCACTCATGGTGCGTTTGTGCAACGATTCCAAGCAAAGTCAACCGGCCTTGTGCCGCCAGCAGCCGAAGGGAAGCCATGACAGATGCCGATCAAGCCAGCGCCCGCATGCTGGCCGGAAAGTGCCTGTGCCGCGCCGTTCATTATGCCGTGGCGGACCGGTTCCTCTACGCCGCCAACTGCCATTGCTCGAACTGCCGGCGGGCCACCGGTTCGGCCTTCAAGCCGTTCGCCGGCATCGAACGCGAGAAGCTTCGCATCACCGCGGGCGCGGATAAGGTGATGATCTTCGGCGACCAGCGCGCCAACGACACCCATTGCGGGCGATGCGGCTCGCTGCTCTATTCGCTGGTTCGCGACGGCCGCTTTGTCCACGTCGCGATGGGAACGCTCGTCGACGATCCGGCCATTCGCCCGGACAAGCACATCTTCGTCGGCTCCAAGGCGCCGTGGTTCACCATCACCGACGCCCTGCCGCAACACCAGGAGCACGCCCGGCCTGATAAGCCTGGATGATCCGCGCCCGTGCAGTCGTCGCAAGCCTATGGCACAGGCGGATGCTTGGGAGAGGGTCGCGGCGCCGCGGGCGTTCGCGGCAGATCGCCAAACTCGGACGAGTGATAGACCCGGCCTTCCGGAGTCGTGATCCGCACATCGTAGCACCCGGACCTGCTGAACTCCCTGGCCTTTCGCAGTGCCAGTTCGGGGGTCTTGCGGCGGACGGTGTTGACACCTCTGACGTCGGTGCCGCTGACGGTATAGGGCATCTCATTTCTTCTTTTTTTGCTTCTTTTTGAGGACGTCGGCCTGGGCCTTGAAGGCCATTGCCAAGGTTGTCATCTGGCTTGAAAGAACGGCGTCCGGCGTCCGCTGCGCGACCGATCGTGCGGTTGCCGCCTGCTTTTTCAGCGCCTTGGTGGTCTTGCTCATGGTGCTTTAACGACGGGCACTCCGCTGTGTTCCCGGATGTGAAGGCTGGTGGCATTTTTGATCACAAGGATGGAACATTTTTGCCCGATCCTGCGGGCTGCTCAAAACCCGATCAGTGCCTCTGCTCCAGCGACAGAAGCTGGTCGTAGCGCTCCGGTTCGTAGACGCGACCGTCCGGATCGACGATGTGCGTCATCCATCCCGCCGCCATCATCAGGCGGGCCTTGTCGACCGCCAGCGTCGGGCCGGGCCGCTCCGTCCGCACGTTCGCGCCAATCTTCGATGCGTGGATGGTGAAGGTCACAGATTTCCCAAGGAGGAAAAGGTAGGAAAAGGCAGGAAAAGGACAGCGGGCATGACGCCGCCGGCCTTCCGTCGCAGCTGCCGACGGTGCCGGTTCCGCTGCATTCCCCCATCATGTTGATGCCGTAGGGTTAACAGGAAGTTAAGAACGGGCGGAATGACCACGCATCGGGGGCCGGCGCGAGCACGGCCCATGACGGGCGGGATCCACGCAGTAATATCCGTCGATTCATCACCGATCGGACGATCATCGAAACCAAGAATCGGCTAGGAGATACCGCGCTGCCCAAAGGGCATCGTGCCGGTTCACGGTGGAAGCGGGTCGACGATAAAGTGGGGGTAATAAGATGACATCCGGCATCATGATGCGTGGCTGCATGGCCATGACCGTCGCGATCGCGGTTTCGGCCATCACCGCGGCGCGGGCGGAGACGCCGGTGGAGCGTGGCGCCTACCTCGTCAATACGATCATGACCTGCAACAACTGCCACACCCCGATGGGCCCGAACGGGCCGCAATTCGACAAGGCGCTGTCCGGCGGACTGACCTTCGACGAGCCGCCGTTCAAGGTGACCGCCTCCAATATCACGCCCGACAAGGAAACCGGCATCGGCGCCTGGAGCGACGCCGATATCAAGCGCACGCTGCGCACCGGCGTGCGGCCGAACGGCGTTGCGCTTGCCGCGGTGATGCCGAGCGGGTTTTACGGCATCATCACCGACGGCGACATGGACGCCATCGTCGCATATCTGCGCAGCGCCAAGCCGGTCGGCAACAAGGTGCCGGATCCGGTCTATCACTTGGCGTTGCCGCACGAGGTCTTCCCGGGCGCGGAAAAACCGTTGGCGAACGCCGGCGGCGACGACAAGGTGAAGCGCGGCTTCTATCTGGCCACCATCGGCCATTGCATGGAATGCCACACCCCGATGGGCCCGGCCGGCCACGACTTCGCCGGCAAGCTCGGCGCCGGCGGCCGGGAATTTCCCGGCCCCTGGGGCAAGTCGACGTCGCGCAACATCACTTCCCACCCCGACAAGGGACTCGGCAAATGGACCGATGACGAGATCAAGCGCGCCATGACGCAAGGCGTCGCGCGCGACGGCAGCCCGCTCAAGCCGCCGATGGGCTATCCCTATTATGCGCGCATGACCGCTGCCGATCTCGACGCCGTGGTAGCGTGGCTGCGCACGGTCCCGCCGAAGGAATAAAGCGCGGCGTCGACCCATCCGCCCGCGCCCCGGCAGGCGATGGGTTTCGCCGCCGTTCAACCCCTGCGCGCGAGAGCATGATCCGGAAAAGCGGAAACCGGTTTTCCGAAAAGATCACGCTCGAGGATGGCGCTAGCGCATCGCGGTCGCCTCGCGATCGATCTGCCGAAGGCGACCGAACAAGGCCCAGGCCTTGGGGAATTCCGGGCTTTTCGGATCGATCGCCAGCAAGGCACGGAGCGCTTCCCTGATCTCGGCCGACGAAGGCTTCGCCGGCGGAGGCTTCGATTTGGATCGCCCGGCTTCGGCGTTCGACCAGCGTTGCTCGACATCGGACGCGAGCGCGATCGCCTCGGCGTTGGTGCGTTGACTGGCCGGCTTCGCCAGTGGATCGTCCGGAGCAAATGTCGGCCACGCATGGACCGGCGGTTCGCCCTGCGACGCGCCTTCGCTGGTCGATCCGGCGCTGCCGGCGGATGATCCCACTGGCGACGGCGTCGCCAGGGCCGCGATTTGCCCGACAGCTCGAAGCGACGGCGATCCCGTCTTCGCGGAGATGTTGGCTTCGCTTGTCGCCTGCTGCATGACCGAAAGATCCTGCCGCATGTCCCCCGATCCCTGCGGCAGCGTGTCGAGCGCTTTCCTCGCCAGCGTCATGGCCGGCGACGAGGCCGCCGGCTTTTGCGCGGGCTTTTCCGCGTCCGGAAGCGGGCAGGGCCTGTAGGGGGCATGGACAGCGGCGATCTGTCCGTCGTCGTCGATCCGCGCAAAATCGAGCGATGCGGTATAGACAAAGGCGCGCGGGCCCACATAGGAACCCGATTTGTCCTTGCTGCTGACCGCGCCGCAGACAAACTTGTCGGCGCGTGCATCGACCGACAGCAATCCGCTGAACTGGGCCGAGTTGGGATTGTGCAACAACCGGGCAACCGCGGCGCGGGCCCTGGAATGATCTGAAGACAGCACCTCCGCGAGGTCGACTTGCGGCACGTCCGGCCGGTAGGGAAAGGCCACTTCCAGGGCAAAAAAAACGGCGCCGATGCCCACCGCGATAATAGCCGCCGGGATGTTCATGGTGAAACCCATCTCCCTCCGCGTCGTCTCGCGCGGTTTCGCAACCTCAGATGGGAGACAACCTTAGATAGGATTCCTCCCGGTGCCAACTGGAAGGCTTTGCCGAACATCGCGCGGACGCGCGGAACCGCGGCTTTGGTCAATAGCGGGTTAAAAGGCGGCTGTGCCTTCAGGTCCGCACCATCGGTTTGCTGGCGAACGGGCGGTCTTGCCGGTTAAACCACGCCCAATAATACGCGCTCGCCGTCATCAACACGACACCGGCGGCGCCGGCGACAACCTGAACCGACAGTGCGTTCCGGCCGATCTCGATGGCGGCGTGGGCACAAAAAGACAGAATGATTCCGAAGCAAAACACTTCAAGCGAGTTCTGGCCGCACTTGATCAGCGGCGCCACCGAGCGCCATTGCAGGATCGGCGAATCCGCCGACAGGAACCGGGTGACCACGATGGCGAGCGCGATGAGATGCACGACCCGGTAGGGCGCAAGATTGGATTTATCGTTGGGGTCGAACGGCGCCAGCAGCGGATGCGGCAGAACATGGCCCAGATCGGGCGCATGAATCGCCACCGTCACCACGAACGCAAAGACAAGGTAAGCCATCGCGAGCCAGAACACGGTTCTGGTTCGAACCATCGATTGAATGGCCTGCGCGCCGCCAAGGGCTGTCCAGGCGCCCAGAAAGAACAGCAACTGCCAGGCGAACGGATTGAAATACCAGGAGCCTGATGGAGAGGCTGGCAGATTCCAGCCAAAATGCCTTGCCGCGAGATACACCGCAACCGAGCCAGTCAATACCAGCGTCGGTTTGCGAACCATGAGCCACAAGGCCGGCGCAAACGTTGCGAGCAGCACAATATAGAGCGGAAGCACGTCGAGATTGACAGGCTTGTAACGCAAGACCAGCGCCTGGAGAAATTCCCACAGCGGCTTGCTCATGAAAATCGCGGCGTTGAACTGGTTGAGATCGTCCGGATCATGAAGTTGTTGCGAAACCCAGCCGATGGTCGAGATGTAGACCAGCAGCACCAGGACGTGGGCGGCGTATAGTTTTGCAGCGCGCTGCAGCAACCTCGACGCCGCCGCACCGCAGCCTCGCTCGATCATGATTCTTCCGAACACGCAGGCGGCGGTGTATCCGGAGATGAAAACGAACAGATCGGCGGCATCGCTGAAGCCGTAGTTGCGGGTGGTCAGCGAACTCAGCACCTCGTGCGGGATGTGATCGAGAAAGATCGCCCAATTCGCCAACCCGCGAAACAGGTCCAGCCGGAGGTCGCGCTTTTGCGGAAGATTCGCGCGGATTTGCATGGCGCGCGCCTCATGGCTGTGACGGTTTCGAAGGCGGTGCAGGCGATGCCGGCGCAGTGGGCTGCGGCGTTGCCGCGGCGACGCGAACCGTCTCGCCCGAGGCCAGGGTTTCCGGAGGATTGTTGACGATCCGGTCGGACGGCGACAGGCCGGCGGTGACCTCGACACTGTCGCCGAGATCGCGGCCCAGTTGCACGCTCCTGAGCACGACCTTGTCATTGCTGTCGAGGACCGCGACCTTGGTACCCTGATTGCCGGTCACCAGCGCGGTGGACGGCAGCGTCACCAGATGCGGATCGGTCGGAAGCTCGAAGTGCACATTGCAATAGCTGCCGCCGAAGAACTTGCCAGCGGCATTATCGGCCTGAAGCTCGACCTGCATGCTGTGCGAACTCGCATTGATCGCCTTGGAAATATGCGAGAGCACGGCGTCGAATTGCACGCCCGGATATTGCGGCATTTCGAATGTCGCTTTCATTCCCGTCGTGAGCCCGGCCGAGAACGATTGCGGCACCTGCACGTAGATGCGGACGCGATGCAGGTCCGACACCTCGAACAGCGGTGGGCCGGAACCTCCCGAGCTGATCAGCATGCCGAGCTCGACGTTACGCGCGGTGACGACGCCGTCGAAGGGCGCGGCAAGCGTCTTGAACGATTGCATCGCCTCGAGCTGCCGGACGTTGGCCTCGTTGGCGTCGACCACAGCTTTTTTCGCGGCGGCGTCCGCCGCGGTCTGATCGGCCAGCTGCTGGGCTACGATCTGCTTTTGCACCAGCACATTGTTCCGGTTGGCGGTCAGCGTCGCGATTTTCTCATTGGCCTTGACGCTCGCCAGCGTCGCCTTCGCCTGGCTGAGCTGCTGGTCGAGATCGGGGGCGTCGATGGTGGCCAGCACCTGCCCGGCCTTGACCGGCCGCCCGATGTCGTGATCCCAGCTTTTCACGTAGCCATTCACGCGCGCATAGATCGCCGCCCGGTTGAAGGGTTGAATATTCCCGGGCAGCGTCAGCGTCTGGTGCCCGCTGCCGGGGCTGAGCTCTGCCAGCGCGACGGTCGGCACCGCTTGCGTCTGTGTCCACTGCGTTACTTCCTGCTTGCTCTCCGCGCGGCCAACAAAACCATAGCCGACCACGATTCCGCCAAGCAGAACCGCGGCGGTGGCGGCGGTCACAAGGCCGCGCCGGCTTGGACGTTTGATGTCATCCGATGACATGTTGTTCTCCGCTCAAAGCTCGCTCATTTTCGGGGGTCGTGGGATTTGGATCGCGATGCTGCCGGCCATGCACCAGGCTGAAGAGTGAGGGCACCAGAAACAGCGTGGCGCAGGTGGCAAAGATCAGCCCGCCGATCACGGCGCGCCCCAGCGGCTGGTTCTGGCCCGGCTCGATCGCCATCGGCAGCATGCCGATCACCATCGCCAGCGCCGTCATCAGCACCGGGCGAAACCGCGAACCGCCCGCCTCGAAGGCTGCCGCCAGGGCGTCGACGCCGGCTGCCATCCGTTCGCGGGCAAAGCTGATCACCAGGATGCTGTTGGCGGTCGCGACACCCATGCACATGATGGCGCCGGTGAGCGCCGGAACCGACAGCGTGGTGCCGGTCCCGAACAGGACCCAGACGATGCCGGCCAGCGCGGTCGGCAGCGCCATGACGATCACGAACGGATCGACCCAGGACTGGAAATTGATGACGATCAAGAGGTAGATCAGCACGATCGCCGCCGCGAGACCGATGAACAGCTGCTGGTAGGCGCTCGTCATCGTGGTCACCTGCCCGCGTAGCGCGACGCTCGCTCCCTTTGGCAGCTCCGGTGCGGTCTGGTGAATGACTTTCCGGATGTCCGAGGCGACGGCACCGAGATCGCGTCCCTGCGGTGTCGCAAAGATGTCGATGACCGGTTGGACATTGTAATGCGAAACCACCGCGTTGCTGTTGGCCCGCTGCACATTCGCCAGGCCGCCAAGCAGCTGCGCGCCGCCGGTGCCGGAGGATGTGACGGGAATATTTTTCAGCCCGGTCATGGTGTCGATGTCGCGCTGCGGCGTCTGCACCGAGACAGCGTAGGACACGCCATTGGACGGATTGAGCCAATAGGTCGGGGCAGACTGCGAGCTTCCCGACAGGGTGGTCAGCATCGCGGTGGCGACGTCTTTTTCGGTCAGCCCCGCCAGCGAGGTGAGCGAGCGATCGACATTGACGTTGAGGGTTGGCTGCTGGAACGCTTGCTGGATTCGGGCATCGGCAATGCCCGGGATCTGTCTGACCTTTGCCAGCAAGGAATTTGCATAGGTACGATCGGCGGCAAGGTCACTGCCCGCGACCTGCAGGTCGATCGGCGCGGGGACGCCAAAATTCAGGACCTGGCTGACGATGTCGGCCGGAAGGAAGGCGAAGCTCGTGCCGGGAAACTGCTGCGGCAGTTGCTCCCGCATGGTCTTGATATAGCCGTCAGTCGGCGCATGATTGGGCTTGAGGCTGATCAGGATATCGGCATCGGCGACGCCGATGGTGCCGGAATTATTGTACGCCATGTTGATGCCGCTGACCGATTGCCCGATGTTGCTGACGATGCCATCGAGTTCGCTGGACGGGACGATGCCGTGGATGGCTGACCCGATTCGGTCGGTCAGGCTGGTCGTCTGCTCGAGCCGCGTGCCGGTCGGGGCGCGAATATGAAGCTTGATCTGGCCGCCATCCACGGTCGGGAAAAAGTCCTGGCCGAGATAGGGCGCCAGCCCGAACGACAGCAGGCTGAAGCACAGGAAACCGGCGATCAGCTTGATCCGGTGGTGCAAAGCGGACTGCAGCAGGCCCAGATAGGCACCGCGGACCTTGGCGAAGCTGCGCTCAAAACCGTGCTGGAAGCGTACCAGCGGATTACGGCTGGCTTTCGCCGGGCCGTGCTCGGCGCCGTCGGACGCCGGGTGACCATGCGGGTTGCTTAGAAGATAGTTAGCCAGCGTCGGCACCAGGGTTCGCGACAGCACATAGGAAGCCACGAGCGCCAGCATCACCGCCTCGGCGAGTGGCCGGAACAGGTAGCCGGCGACGCCGCCCAGCCCGAACATCGGCACGAAAGCGATGCAGATGCACAGCAGCGAAACCGTCGCCGGCACCACGATCTGTTGGGC
Source organism: Tardiphaga sp. (assembly GCA_028290765.1). The sequence continues at coordinate 605 of JAQGJF010000950.1, read as the reverse complement.
GCCATCGAGAATGGCGGGCTCGATCGCCTTGCCCTGCTCGAGATGCCAGTTGATGTTTTCGATGGTCACGGTGGCGTCGTCGACCAGGATGCCGACCGCCAGCGCCAGGCCGCCGAGTGTCATGACATTGATGGTCTCGCCCATCAGCGAAAGCCCCGTCAACGCCGCCAATATCGCCAGCGGGATCGAGAGCGTGATGATGAGGGTCGAGCGCCAGCTGCCGAGGAACAGCAGGATCATCATCCCGGTCAACGTCGCCGCGATCACGCCTTCCCTGACCACGCTGGATACCGCGTCGGTGACGAAGACCGATTGATCGCCCACCGCCGTCAGCTTCAGGCTGCCCGGCAGCGTTTGCGACACCTTGGGCAGCAGGCCCTTGACGCCGTTGATGATGTCCAGGGTCGAACTGGCGCCCGCCTTCATGATGGTCAACAGCACGGCGCTGGCGCCATTGACGTGAACCGCATTGGTCTGGGGCGGACTGCCGTCATGCACATAGGCGACGTCGCGCATGTAGATGACGGTGCCGTTAACGGTCTTGACCGGCAGGTCGTTGAACGCCGCGACCGCTTTCGGCGAGTCGTTCAGGTTCACCGTATATT
>JAQGJF010000859.1 GCA_028290765.1 Tardiphaga sp. | reverse complement strand
GCACCGCGACGTCTTCAATCGCCTGGGCGGCGCCCTGCGCCATATAGGGCAGCATCGGATGGCAGGCATCGCCGAGCAGCGCCACACGGCCGACGGTCCAGGACGGCAGTGGATCCCGATCGAACAGGGCCCACTTGAAGATATTGTCGTGGTCGACCGCGTTCAGGATCGCGTGCAATTGCGGATGCCAACCTTTGTAGCATTCCAGCGCATCGGACACCTCGCCGCGATCGTTCCAGGACTCGCGTTGCCAGCTCGCCTGTTCGCTGACCGCGACAAAGTTGAGGTAACGGCCACCCGAAACGAAGTAGTGAACGAAGTGACCGCCCGGCCCCATCCAATTGGTGGATTTTTGCTCGATGCCGAGATGCCCGATCCGTTCAGTCGGAACCAGGCCGCGATAGGCAACGTTACCGGAAAACCTCGGCTGCTCCGCGCCGAACAGCTTGTCCCGGACCACGGAATGAATCCCGTCGGCTCCGATCGCCACGTCCGCCTCGACCACCGCACCGCCCTCGAACGCCATCTCAACGCGATCGTCATGCTGAACGATGCCGGCACATCGCCACCCCATGTGCAGGCTGTGCGGGGGGATCGCGTCGCTGATGATGCGGAGCAGATCGGCACGGTGAACATGATAATAGGGGGCACCGAAGTCTCGTTCCATGGCCGGACCGAGTTGCTCGCGCGACAGGATACGACCGTCGTCCCAGCGCCGGGCTTCGGTCATCGAGGGCCTGACGGCGATCGCTTCCAGCTGCGACGCCAGGCCATAGGCGCGGAGCAGCCGGCTCGCATTCGGCGAAATCTGAATGCCGGCACCGACTTCGCCTTTCACCGGCGCCTGCTCGTAAACATCGACGATGCAGCCGGCGCGCCGCAGCGCCAGGGCTGCCGCGCATCCGCCGATGCCCGCACCGATCACCGCAACACGCAGACCGCTCATGTCCAACTCCGTGCCTGCCTGAGGTCAGTTGACCGTCAGCTTGGCGTTGCGTTTGCCATTTTCCGGTACCGCGAACGTCCCATTGGCGACGGCGACGACCTCCGGATCGTCGGCCGCGCGCAATTCCGCACATACGAAAGCGAGAGATCGGCCCGCCCGGCGCACCCGCGCCTCGCAGAGCACGTGGCTCGAATTGATCGCCCGCATGAACGACACCGAGAGGTCCACTGTCGCGACCGGCCGGAACTCGCCGAATTTGGCGGCCAAAGCCAGCACCATCGTCGTATCCGCCATGGCTGTCATCGCCTGGCCCGACACGATGTTGCCGATCCGCGATAGTTTGGCCGAGGCCGGCATGCGGGTCGTGATACCGTTGTGAACAACATCATCGATCGTGATATTGAGATCCTGCACCCATGGCGCGAAGACGTCCGCCAGGATGGCTGTGAGATCGGCCTTGTCGATTTCGGCGACCTTTTCGATGTCAGAGCTCATGGAAACGTCCTTTCGCATCGGCCATGGCGCGCAGATGGGGCGGCGGAGCAAAACGATCGCCACAGGTCGTGGCGAGCGCTTCGCATTCATTCACGAATTGCGCGGCCCCGATATCGTCGACATAGGACAGCACCCCGCCATGATGCGAAGGAAACGACCAGCCCAGCACCGACCCGAGATCCGCATCGGAGGCATTGGCGACGACACCGTCCTGCATGGCGCGGACGGTCTCGATCGCCTGGATGTGCAGAAGCCTGCGCTGAATCTCCTCGACGTCCGGCCTGGCGTTCTGCGAGCCCTTGCGCGGATATTCGGCGGACAGACCAGGCCAGGCGGCGCGGCTGCCATCGGGCCGGTAATCATAGATTCCTGCCGACGCTTTCCTGCCTGGTCGCCCGAGCCGATGACCGAGGCGATCCAGCACTTCGAGCGATCGGGCATGATGATCCACGCCGCGATCCGGCCCGGCGATGCTGCCGAGAATATCGAACAGCAGATCGAGTGAGGTCTGGTCCGCCATGGCCAGCGGCCCGATCGGCATGCCCGCGGCCAGCGCTGCATTATCCACGATCTGGGCCGGCACGCCTTCCGACAGCAAGAGCAAGGCCTCGCGCGTATAGGAGGCCACCACGCGGCTGGTGAAAAATCCCAACCCGTCGCGCACGACGATGGGGGTCTTTCCCATCAGCCTGGCGACATCGAGCGCCCGCGCCAGCGTGGCATCGGTGGTTTGCGGGCCACGAATGATTTCGAGCAGCGGCATCCTGTCGACCGGCGCGAAAAAGTGCATGCCGATGACGTTGTCGGGCCGGGGCGACGCTCCGGCGAGACCGGCGATGGGCAATGTCGACGTGTTGGTCGCCATGAGCGCGTCGGACGGCAACACCGCGGCGGCGCGGGCGATGACATCGCGCTTGATCTGTTCAATCTCGACGACCGCCTCAAACACCGCATCGCAACCCGACAGCCGGTCGATATCCGTGGTGGTATCGATCAACGACACCAGCGTGTCGAACCGGTCTTCCGACAGCGCGCCGCGCTCAACCGCCTTGCGACCGTTGCGACGCAGCTGGTCCCGCGCGGCATCGAGCCGATCTTCGGAGACGTCGACCAACGTCACCGCGACGCCCGCCCGCGCCAGACAATAGGCGATGCCGTTGCCCATCAAGCCGGCGCCGATCACTCCCGCGCGCCGCGGCTCGAACCGCGCTACGTCCTTGGGACGATGCTTCAGGGTGCGGGCCGCATTGGCCGCATAATATTGCGTGCGAATCTTGTTCTTCGCCGGGCGTGACGAGGCGACCGTCGCGAAGTGCATAGCCTCGATGCGCAATCCGGCATCGATGCCGCGCTCGAGCCCGTGATGCAGCACTTGCAGGATCGCGCCTGGCGCGGTGTCCGCAGCTATTGTTTTCCGCCGCAGGGCCGGCCATGCCGCTGAAAAGAAGTTGCGGCCCTCCGGCGACTGCGGGTGAAAGCCGGGAACCACGTAATTCTTTCTGTCCCATGACTGAATGGGCTCGGGCGAGGCTGCAATCCAGCGGCGCGCCGCTTCAATGAGCGCGGCCTTATCGACAATCTCGTCGATCAGGCCAATCTTCAGCGCGTCCCGAACGTTCACCGGACGCCCCTCGAGAAGCAGCGGCGCCGCTGCCGCGATGCCGATCAGGCGCGCCAGCCGTTGCGTGCCGCCCGCGCCGGGCATCAGACCCAGCGTGACCTCCGGAAAGGCGAGCCGCAAAGCCGGATCATCGATGGCGATACGGCGATGGCAGGCGAGAGCGACCTCGAGTCCGCCCCCCATGGCAGAGCCGTTCAATGCCGCGACGAAAGGCTTACCACTCGTTTCCATCCGGCGAAGACACAGCCCGATGTCACGGACCAGCGCCACGGCTTCGGCCGGCGTTCTCACCTGGCGCAACTCGTCGAGATCGCCGCCGGAAATGAAATCCTTCTTGGCGGACGTGATGATCACGCCCTTGACGGCGGAATCGTCGATAGCGGCCTCAACGGCGGCACGAAAGGCGGCAATCGCTTCCCGATTCTTGACGTTCACCGAGGAATTCGGCGCATCCCAGGTGATGACGATAAGGCTGGTGTCAGGCTCGAACTCTGTTTCAATCATGGTCAGTACCTCACACCCGCTCGATCAGGGTTGCGACGCCCATTCCGAGGCCGGTACACATCGTGGCGACGCCGAATTGCCTGTCTTGCCGGTGCAGTTCGTCGGTCAGCGTGCCGGTCAGGATCGCTCCGGTCGCCCCGATCGGATGCCCCATCGCAATCGCGCCGCCAACAGGATTGACCTTGCCGTGGGCAGCGCCCGTCGCCTCCATGAAATAGAGCGCGACCGACGCGAAGGCTTCGTTGACCTCGAACAGATCGACGTCGGCCAGGGTCAGGCCGACGCGATCGAGGCAGCGCCGGGTGGCTTCCGCCGGTGCGGTCAGCATGATGCAGGGGTCGACGCCGACCTGCGACATCGCGCGAATGCGCGCCCGCGGCTTCAGGCCGAGCTTCTCGCCGCCGGCCGCGGATCCGATCAATATCGCGGCAGCGCCGTCGGCGATGCCGGACGAATTGCCGGCATGGTGAACATAGTCGAGGTGGTCCACCTCGGTATAACGATGCTTGACGGTGGTCTCGAAGCCGGCCTTTCCGAAACCTGCGAACGAAGGCCGCAGTTGCGCCAGCCGCTCGACGGTCGTGTCCGAACGAATGAGTTCGTCACGCGATAGCACGACCTCTCCGTTTTGATCGATTACCGGCACGATCGAACCATCGAACCATCCGTTCGTACTCGCCAGATGGGCGCGGCGATGCGATTCGGTCGCGAACGCGTCGACATCGGACCTGGCGTAGCCGTGCAGGGTTGCAATCAGGTCCGCCGAGACGCCCTGGGGCGTCAACCAGGATGCATCGTTGAAGAAAATATCGCTGGCCATCGGCCCGCCGGTCCCGACCATCGGCACCAGCGACATCATCTCGATGCCGCCGGCGATCACCAGATCGGACTGCCCCGCCTTCACCTTTGCGGCGGCCATGTTGACCGCTTCCAGTCCTGAACCGCAGAATCGCGCCACCGTCGTGCCCGGAACCTTCTCGCTGAATCCGGCGGCAAGCACGGCCGACCGCGCGATATTGGCGCCCTGGTCGTGAATGCCCTCGGCGCAGCCGAGGATGACGTCTTCGATCTGCGACGTATCCAGCCCGTTGCGGCTCTCCAGCGCACGCAGCAGTCCGGCCATCAGATGGAGCGGCGACAGATGGTGTAACGCGCCGTCCTTCTTGCCTTTGCCGCGCGGGGTTCGCACGGCATCGAAGATAAAGGCCTCTGCAGTCATGAACTCTCCTCGCCGGTTCGCGGCTCGCAACGTGAAGCTGTCGGTCGACCCGGGCCGGCATGGCCGCGAGCGAAAGCGTCGGCGTCCACGGCGGCAAGCCTCCTCGCACGGCTTTGCGTTGTCGACCTTGCCGGGCTCCCGAGCAGCAATGGCTCGGCGCAAATGTCCCGGCTCGCCGGCATCTGCAGCCCGCAACCGGCTTGGCGAATGGGCAGGGTTGGCGTCCGGCGCTGCACGACGTCTCCTCAAGGTGTTTATTGATTTTGAATGCGTCTAGCATGGCCCCCCGATAATTGAAAGCGAAATCATATTCACTTTTTTGGGTTTTGCTGCTCTAACGGAAGTGGACCGCTGGAATCGATGCGTGCAAAGTCAAACCGGCGTGAAGCGGCCCCCGAGGCAAGGCGATGGGAAGTGTTTTGGATGGACGGCAAAATATGGCACAAGCACGTGATCACGTTTGAATCAGGTCAGGACAATTCGCGGTGAAGCCAGCCACCAAGGAAACGACACGGGCTTCGAAACCTCGCCTCACCCGGCAAGGGCAGTTGCCGCTGGCGAAGGCCACGCAGCCCGGCCCCGGTTCGCAGACCGCGCAGCATCTGCCCGCCAAGAAAGGCGACCGTACCAGGCTTCAGATCAAGACGGCAGCGCGCGTGATCTTTGCCCGAGACGGTTTCCTGAATTCGACCATCGCCGAAATCATGAAAGAAGCGGACAGATCGATCGGCGTGTTCTATCGCTATTACAAATCGAAGGACGAACTGCTGCTGGAGCTCACCGAGGAGTTTCGCCAGAAACTGCTTCGACAGATCCATCAACCGCTTCAACCGAAGCAGGATCCGATCGAAAACTTCGAAGAGAAGCTAGGCACCTTCTGGGATCTGTATATGGAGGACTGGCCGATCGTGAATTCGGCGCTGCAGATGTCGATGGTCGATGAAGCATTCGCCAAGCGCTGGCACGATCTGCGTCAACAAGGCATCGGCGCCATCGCGCACCTCATCGGCAAGGCCAAGAGGCTTGGCTACTGCTCGACGATCGACCCGCATTACGCCGCGTCCGCCCTGTGTTCGATGCTGGAATTTACCTGCTACAATTGGACGTCTCGCTGGGGAGATTTTGCCGGCGCAAAGATGAGCAAGGCGACCGCGATACAAACCTTGAAGCAGATCGCGTCGCACGCCATCGCCTGGCGTTCGCCGGACTGACGCAAGCGGACGAACGGGTCTGGCGATGGGCGCCGCCGCCATAACCCGAACCCGCCCGCTCCGAGCTCAATTTGGCGCGGAGCGCATGGACGGATCGTGATTTGAAATCGAGACCCGCGATTGCTACTCGGCGAGCAGCAATCAGGTGGATCCGATGACGCAACCATTCTCACCCGAAGCTGCCGTTGAACAAGGTCCGCCGACCGGCCTCGCCACGCTCGGCGCGACCATCGGCAATATGCTCGAATTTTACGATTTCATTACCTACAGCTTCTTCGCCGTCCAGATCGGCCGCACGTTCTTTCCGGCTCACGGCGCCTACGCCAGCCTGATGCTGTCGCTCGCGACCTTCGGAGCCGGGTTCGTCACCCGACCGATCGGGGCCATCATGATCGGGTCGTATTCCGACCGGGCGGGACGCCGGCCGGCCATGATCCTGAGCTTCGCGATGATGGGTTCGGCGATGCTCGTGCTGGCGATCATTCCGTCCTACGACAGCATCGGTATCGCGGCGCCGATCCTCGCCATTCTGGCCCGCATGGTTCAGGGATTCTCGCTCGGCGGCGAGGTCGGCCCCACCACCGCCTATCTGATGGAAGCGGCGCCACCCGACAAGCGCGGGCTTGCCGTTTCATGGCAGCCCGTCAGCCAGGAAATCGCCGCCACCGCGGGTGCGCTGGTCGGCCTGATCCTCTCGAGATCGATGTCCACCGAGGCACTGGACGCCTATGGATGGCGCATCGCCTTCCTGCTTGGCGTGGTTTGCCTGCCGTTCGGCCTTTGGATGCGCCGCCGCCTGCCCGAGACCATTCATCTGCCCGAAACGGATGCGGCGGTTTCGCATGATGCGGGCAGGCATCAGGGCGTCGTTCGTGCCAATGCGCGTATCCTGATTCTCGGCCTTCTCATTCTCGCCAGCGGCACCATCATCACCTATGTCACCCAATATATGACGACCTATGCCGAGACGACGCTGCGGGTGGCGGCCGATCTCGCTTTCGCCACCAGCGTCGTCAGCAACGCGATGGGTGTCGCCGGCGCGCTGTGCGGCGGTTATCTGGCGGATCGCTTCGGCCGCCGGCCGGTCATGATCTGGCCGCAGCTGGCCGCCTTGTTGCTGACCTATCCGGTGTTTCTGTGGATCGTGGAAACGCACAGCGCCTGGGCGCTGCTCGGCGGTTTCGGCCTGTTGTCCTTGATCGGCTCGATTCCCTACAGCGCCTTTTACGTGGCGATGGTGGAAGGACTGCCGAAGAATATCCGCGGCGGCGCCTTCGCGACGATCTATGCCGTCGCCATCGCCAGCTTCGGCGGCACCGCGCAACTGATCGTCACCTGGCTCATTCACGTCACCGGCAACGCGCTGGCGCCGGCGTGGTATCTCGTTTTCGCAGCGACAGTCGGACTTGCCGCGATGGCGATGATGCGCGAGAGCGCGCCCGGCCGGCGGTGATCGTCATTCGGGCTTGGGCCGGTCCGCAACGGCGATCCGAACACGCAAAAGCGGTCATGTCGCTTAAGTAGCTGATGTATGTCGCAAAAATGGTAGCGAGAGAGGGACTCGAACCCCCGACCCCAGGATTATGATTCCCGTGCTCTAACCAGCTGAGCTACCTCGCCATAGGTCCACGCCGGGCCCGAAGGCCCTTGCGAACGCGCGGCATATAAGAAGCCGGTTAAGGGCATGTCAAGCAAACCCGGCTGTCGTCGCAAGGTGTTCAGCGTACGGGTTATTTCGGCCGAACCGACGGATCGCCGCCGGGGCTGCCGGGCGGCGGAATCACCGGCATATTGCCGGTATCGGGGGTCGGGGCGTGGATCTCCGGATCGACCCCCGATGGCGGGCACAGCACGCCGCCGGATTTGGCCAGTCTGTCGCCCAGGGGCTCGCGGCTTTGCCCGGTCGTTGTGCCCTCGGGAGCGATGCCGCCCTGTGACGGAACCGGCTGTGTCGGCGCGCAACCATTGGGGCCGCGCTGGGTTGCCGGCGGCACGATCTCCGCGGGCGATCTGGCCGTCGGCGGCGCTTGCGCCGCGGCGGTGCCGCACAAGGCGATCCACAGACATGACAAAGCGAGAGAATGTTTCATCCGCATACCAGGGCAACGGCCTCGGCGTGCAGACGTTCCCCGCAACGCTGCGGTATTATGCGCAAATTCGCGTTCAGGATTTCTTGTAGCGGATCAGCGAAAAATGCCCCATCGGCGGCATCGGGCGGCGTTCCGTCAGGCTGACGCCGCCATGTTTGGCCGCCCAGTCGACCAGCCGGGACCAGGGAAATTCGGGTCGCCAGCCGAGCCGCCGCGCCAGCGGCGCAAACGCCAGTTCGAAAACCCGCCGCGGTCCGCTCTCGGCGCCGATGTGATTGACCAGGATGAGTTCGCCGCCCGGCTTGAGCACCCGAATGAAATCGTCGAGCGTGGCTTCGGGATCCGGCACCGCGGTAATGACATATTGCGCCACCACCGCATCGAAGAATGAATCCTTGAACGCCAGGTTCTTGGCGTCCATCACCGCCAGCGTTTCGACGTTGACGAGACCCAGCGCGCGGACGCGTTCCTGCGCCTTGCGCAGCATCGGCTCGGAAATATCGACGCCGCACAATTTCGTGGTCCGCGAATAATCCACCAGCGACAATCCGGTGCCGACGCCGACATCGAGAATGCGTCCGCCGATCTTGTCGGCCTCGGCGATGGTGGATTGCCGGCCCTGGTCGAATACCTTGCCGAACACGAGATCGTAGACGGGCGCCCAGCGCCCATAAGCTTTCGCGACCCCCGCGCGGTCGATGTCGTCGCCCATGCCCCTACCCTGAAATTTCTATCCGCGCATGCCGGCAATGACGGGCTGCGGCGCCGCGGTTTCGCGGCTCAAAGCCTGGCTTGCGCTCCGCGCCGTGGCGCTCTTGATGAATCCGCCGCCGAGGATGCGGGCCTGGCCCGCGGCCGCGTCGTAGAAGACACAGGCCTGGCCGGGCGAAACGCCCTCCTCGCCGGCCACCAGCTCGACTTCGTAACCGCCATGGGCGGCGCGCAGCCAGGCCGCCTGCGGCGCGCGCGTCGAGCGGACCTTGACGAAAATCTCCAGGCCGTCGCCGACGGCGCGGTCGAGCGCGCCGCCGCCGATCCAGTTGACGTCGCGAAGCGCGATGCGATGCATCCGCAACGCCTCGCGCGGCCCGACCACCACGCGCCGGCCAGCCGCGTCCAGCCGCAGCACATAGAGCGGCGCGCTGGAAGCGATGCCGAGGCCGCGCCGCTGTCCGACGGTGAAGTGAACGATGCCGTCGTGACGGCCGATGGTGTGGCCGTCGAGATCGACGATATCGCCGGGCTCCATCGCGTTCGGCTTCATGCGTTCGATCACATCGGTGTAGCGGCCGGTCGGCACGAAGCAGATGTCCTGGCTGTCCTGCTTGTCGGCCACCGACAGGTCGAACCGCCGCGCCAGCTCGCGGGTCTGCGGCTTGGTCATGTCGCCGAGCGGAAAGCGCAGATAGTCGAGTTGCTCTGACGTGGTCGCGAACAGGAAATAGCTCTGGTCGCGGTCGGCGTCGGCGGCGCAAACCAGCGCGCGCGATCCGTCGCCGAGACGTCGCGACGCCACATAATGCCCGGTCGCCAGCGCGGCCGCGCCAAGCTCCCGCGCGGTGGCGAGCAGATCGCGAAACTTGATCGAGCGGTTGCACTCGATGCACGGCACCGGCGTCTCGCCGGAGGCATAGCTGTCGGCGAAACTCTCGATCACCGACTGGCGAAAACGGCTCTCGTAATCCAGCACGTAGTGCGGGATACCCAGGCGCGCCGCGACATCGCGCGCATCGTGAATGTCGCGTCCGGCGCAGCAGGCGCCCTTGCGATGGGTGGCCGCGCCATGGTCGTACAGCTGCAGCGTGATGCCGACGACGTCATAGCCTTCGGATTTCAACAGCGCAGCCGTCACCGACGAATCGACACCGCCGGACATGGCGACGACGACCCGCGTGTCCTGTGGACGGCCTTCAAGATCCAGACTGTTGAGCATTGTTCCGGTCATTCATGGGATCGCGACGGCATCCTGGAACCGTTCGCGGTCGGGGAACTCTCAAGCCATTCCGGGAAGTCACCACGTCCCATCAGATGTCTGAAAGCCAGTCTTTAATATAGTCGCTATTCCGCAGAGGCAATCGCGGCTCCTGGTTTTGCGCCAGGCCCGGACGGCAAATCTTGCCGCCGGGCAGAAAGGAAGTGGCCCCGGAGCGGCGTCGGACCGCTGGCCAATCTTGTAACTCATTGAAAAATAACATAAGTTTTTGATCGGCGGCGCTGGCCCGGTCCTTGCTAATAATAGGCCGGATCCACCTTGAAAGGCCGCCCGTGTCCAGTGTGACGTTCGAAACAGCTTCCAGCCTGTCCTACCAGGATACGCGGTCGAAATCCGCCAAAGACGATCAGCGCTCCGCTCCGGACAGCTTTGCGTCGCTGATCGACAGCAACACCGCGGCCGACAATGCCAACAACCGTCCGGCACCGGCATTGCCGGATCCGCCGGCGCCGCTGGCGCGAACCGACAACTCATCGTCGGCAGCCGATAACCGGCCATCGCGCGACGACAACCGCCCGTCGCGCAACGACGATCGATCCGACGCGCCTTCGGGCACCGATTCGCGGGACCGTACCGACGACCGGCGACGCGCGGACGCCGGCGCCAGCACCGATGCCGCCTCGAAGCCCTCCAAGTCCAACAGCAGCAAGCCAGACAAGAAAGAGCCGGCTGACAAGGCCGACAGCGCTTCCGACACCAAAACGGCTACCGATCAGGGCGATTCATCGAAATCGGCCGCCACGGTCGCGGTCACCGCCGTGGCGGTGACGATTCCCGTTCCGGCCGTCGCCGCGACCGATGTCGCGGTGGCACCGGCGGCCACCGGCAATGCTGCGGGAGCGGCCGCGCCGCTGGCGATCGCCGCGGCGGCGCTCAAGGCCCAGCAGGCCGTATCGAGCGACACCGCCGTCGCGCCGACCGATCAAACCCCGGCAAAGACCGACGCGACAGCGCAAACCGACCAGGCCGTTGCGGCTGCCATCGCGGCAGCGACACCGGCCGTCGCCAAAACGACGCTCAAGACGACAGCAGCGACCGGCAAGACCGAAGGCGCCGCAACGACCGCGACCGCGACCAAATCCGGCAAGGCCGATCCGACCGCGGCAACGCCCTCCCAGGCGACCGACATCGGCGCCACCGCGCAGCATCCCGCCGCCAAGGGCGAGACCAAGCCCGATGCCGCGGCGGTCGATACCGTCAAGACCGATGCCGCCGGCGCCGACGCGCCGTCGACCGCACCGGCCCATCCCCGTGACCACGCCGCCGCTGCGGCGGCGCTGGCCGCCGCGCCCGACCTCGGTCAGCCGGCCGTCAATACGGCCCAGCCAGCGCAGCTCCCGCCGGTGGTAACGGCGGCCGTTCCCGCCGCACAATTGACGGCGACGGCCGCGACCAGTGACGCGGTCCCCTTGAACGGCGTGGCGGTCGAGATCGCCGCCAATGTTGCGGGCGGCAAGAGCCGTTTCGAAATCCGCCTCGATCCCGCCGAGCTCGGCCGCATCGACGTTCGCATGGACGTCGATCGCCACGGCCAGGTGACGTCGCATCTGACGGTCGAAAAACCGGAGACGCTGGCGATGTTGCGCCAGGACGCACCCCAACTGCAGCGCGCGCTGGAGGATGCCGGTCTCAAGACCGGCGACGGTGGACTGCAATTCAGCCTGCGCGACCAGTCTTCGTCCGGCCAGAACAGCGGCAACGAGTCCGGGCGCAACGGACAGCGTGTGATTGTCAGCGAAGACGACACCATTCCGGCGGTGACGGCACAACGAAGCTACGGTCGCGCGCTGGGATCGAACAGCGGCGTGGACATCAGGATCTGAGGAGTTAAATCATGTCGGTTGACGCAACCAATGCAGCGGTGCCGGTCTCATCGGCCAACCCGAACTATGTGGCCCCGACGTCCGGTTCGAGCACCGGTACCACTTCGCCGGGGATCGCGGACAATTTCCAGACCTTCCTGACCCTGCTCACCACGCAGCTGCAGAACCAGAATCCGCTCGACCCGCTCGACACCAACCAGTTCACCCAGCAACTGGTGCAGTTCGCCGGAATCGAGCAGCAGATGAAGGGCAACGACGCGCTGGCCTCGCTGGTGAGCATCGAAAAATCGGCGCAATCGACCCAGGCGCTGGTTTATGTCGGCCAGAATGTCGCGGTCGACGGCGCTACCGCGCAATTTGCCAACGGCAAGGCGACGTGGAATCTGAACGCCCCGGAAAACGCCACCAGCACGATCACGATCACCAGTTCGACCGGCGCCACGGCCTATAGCGGCCCGTTTACGATCGGCAAAGGCGACGCAAGCTTCGTCTGGGACGGCAAAGGCAATGACGGCGCGCAGTGGCCGGCCGGCGCCTACAAGATGTCGGTTGTCGGCGTGAACGCGGACGGCAAGAACGTCGCTATTTCGACCGAGGTTCAAGGCATCGTTGATTCGGTCGACCTGACGGCAACCCCTCCCTTGCTGTCGATCGGCGGGCAAAACTACACGACCGACCAGATCAAGCGCATCGTTCGCCAGTCCGCGACCACGCCGACAACGGGTAGCTGAGAACCGTCCAGTCGCGCTTCCGGCGCCCCAAACCCCGTCCAGTCCCCGATCTGGTTGAGCCGGCCCGCATCGAGCCGGCTCATTATTTTGGGTCATTTCAAGGAGATTCGTATTGGAGTCTTGAGCTTAGGCAAATTTTAAGCCGCTGGGCGTAGGCTGCCTGAGTGAGTTCAGTGGTTGAGAGTTTGTGAGTACGCCATGACAGAACCCCATCGCCCGAGGGTAAAATACGTCATCGGGCCTGACGGCAGTCCGTTAACAATTGCGG
>JAQGJF010000855.1 GCA_028290765.1 Tardiphaga sp. | reverse complement strand
AGTAGTAGTCGGACAACAGCACGCCATCGAAGCCCCAGACCCATTTGTCGTTCAAGGCGAACTGGCCCTTGGCTTCGACACCGCCGCGGAACTGGCGATCGCCGGGCTGGCCGGCGAAGGCGCTTGGATCCAGCTGGTCGATGCCGTAGGCGCGGATCTGATAGGCGCCGTCTATCAGGCGCTGGCGGAACTCGCCCTGCATCAGAAGCCCTTGCCGTGTCGTGTAGCGCGGCGTGATCGTGGCATCGTAATCGGGCGCGATCGCCCAGTAGAACGGCGTTTCGATGCCGTAACCGAACGGGGTGTACGACGAGAAATAGGGCATCAGGAACCCGGTCTTGCGCTTCACGGTCGGATCGGGCGTCGAGAAATACGGCAGATACGCCATCGGGACGCCGAAGAATTCCAGCCGCGCGTCCTCGAAGTAGAGCATCTTCTCGGTTTGGTCGTGAATGATGCGGGCACCCTTGACCTGCCACAGCGGCGGTTTTTTCGGGTCATCCTTGCAAGGCGCGCAGGCGGTGTAGACGCCGTTTTCGAATACCGTGAAATTGCCGCTGCTGCGGTCCGCCCGCGACGCCGCCATTCGCGTCGCGTCGGCGGTGTCGACGCGCAGCGAATCGACGAACCCGTCGCGATAGTCGTCGCTGAGATCGAGCAGATTGGCGTAGGTGATCTTGCCGTCCGCATCGGTCATGCGGACATTGCCCTCGGCATGGAGACGTTTGGTCTTCTGATCGTAGATGACCTTGTCGGCTTCGACGGTGCTGCCGTTGTAGAACATCTGCACGTTGCCGACCGCCGACACCCGCGAGTTGTTGTAGTCGTAATCGACCTCGACCGCCTGAACCAGCATCTGCCCCATGCTCGCGGCCGGGGGCGCGGGGGGTTTCGCTCGGGTGTGCGGCGCGTTGTAGGTGAAACCTTGCGCGGCCGCGGGCGTCGCGGTTGCGATGCCCAGTCCGGCCGCCGACAGCAAGCCGAGACCCACCGCCAGGATGGGCGCCAGAATAGAGGGCGCGCCTCCTCGCGCGCGGCGCATCACGGTGCGCCGCCCGTACGCGGGCGAGCTTCCTTGGAGGGCGGCGACAACGGCCACTACCCGTCCTCCTGGTACAGCAAGGCCAAAAAACCGGTGAGGCCGCCCACGCACACGGGCAACCACGCCGCAGCGAGGGGATGCATCAACTCAGCCTTGCTCAAATCCTCGGTTACTTTCGACAGGACATAGAGCAGAAAGCCCGATCCCACGCCACTTAAAACCATCTTTTGCACGCCGCCGAAACGGAAGAACCGCAAGCTGACGGACGCCGCCAGCATCACCATTGCAGCCAGTAAAAACGGCTGTGCAATGAGCTTGTGGTACTGCAAGCGATAGCCTGCGGTGGCAAATCCCGAGCTCTCGGACGACTTGATATAGCCCGGCAGTTGCCAAAATGACACAGTCTCCGGAGTGGAAAAACTGTTGCGTACCTGAGCCCGGGTCAGCGACGTCGCCAGTACCATGGTTTCCTGGTCGACTGGGGGCGAATCCAGGGTGTACCGGCGCACGGATTTGAACAGCCAGCGGCCTTCTTCGAGCGTCGCTTCGCGGGCTTCGATGCGTTCCTTGAACTGCAATTCCGGATCGAATCGGAACACCGTCAGTCCTGTCAGGCGGACGCCCTGCTGCTCGCTCCGGGCGGCATTGATGATCGCCTGGCCTTCGCTGTTGGACTGGTTGATCCAGAAGCCCGACGCATCCTGCAGCCCACCACCTGGAACGCCGCCGAACAGCTCGGCTTCCATCTGCTTGGATCGCTCGCGCAGCGTCGCGGACATCGGGTTATAGGCCACCGTCGCCAGAACTCCGAGCACCAGCGCGCTGGCCAGCGCCGGCGAGATGAACTGCCACGCCGAGACGCCTGCGGCGCGCGCCACCACCAGTTCGAGCCGGCGCGACAGCGCCAGATAGCAGGTCATGGCTCCGATCAGCACGCAAAATGGCATCATCTTTTCGAGCAGTTGCGGTACGCGGAACAAGGAGGTCTCGGCGACCGTGATCGCCGAGGCCGAGGCCAGTCCGGATGTCTTCCGTACCATTTCGATGTAGTCGACGAGGACGAGGAGCAGAAAAATACTGGCGAACACGCCGATCGCCGACACCAGAAAACGGCCGGCAAAATATCGGCCAAGCGTGTTCGACACCATGCTCATGCTGCTGCGGGCCGCCCGACCAGGCGCAGCAGGCGCGCGTTCGACTTGTTGATGGCTTCCAATAGCGCCGCCGGCGGTTCGATCACTGTTCCGCTCACGATGATCCACAGGCTCACGCAGATCGCCAGCGCCAGCATCAGATACTGAAACGGCGCCGCCAGTTCCGATTTCACCGCCAGCACCGAGCAGGCAAAACCCGCCATCCGCAGCCCGAACACCGCCATGATCGAGCTTCCCATCGAGAAGTTGCGGCTCTGCCGCGTGGTCCGCGGGGTGCCGAGAAACGCGAAGGTGAGGGCTGCGAACGCGAACGGATAGATCGGCGCCATGAAGCGGTCATGCAGTTCAGCGCGGAAAGCGCCGGCCATCTGCTGGTAGATCGGATCATCGGGGGGCGGGGACATCAGTTCCCAGAGATAGCGCTCGCGGATGCCGTAAGTGACATCGCGCCCCTGATTTGAGAACTTCGACATGTCGAATGCATAGCGACGAAACGCCACCAGCGCCGGATCGGGTTTGCCGATTTCGAATCGCTCGAGGTTTCCGTCCTCGAGAATCAGGAACGATCCGTTGCCGTTCTTCATGACGGTGCCGTGATCGGCAACGATGCTGACGCGCTCCTTGGGATCGCGGCGATCGTCGATGAAGATGCCGACCAGGAGACCGCCAGGTTGCCGTTCCCTGACGCGGACGGTGAGGTTCTGGTCCAATTGCGCGAAACGTCCGGGTTGCAGGATGTTGGCGAGAACATCCGCGGTAATCTCGGCGTCCCACCGCTTGAGCCGGCGCATGCCGTCGGGCGCCAGATAGGAGCCGATGAAGGCGACCAGAATCGCAACGACGATGGTGGCGTAGAGGAACGGACGGAACAGCCGGATCGGCGAGAGGCCGGCGGCGTTCATGACGATGATTTCGGAATCGGTCGCCAGCTTGTTGAGGGTATGCGAAACCGCGATCATCAGCGCGATCGGGGCGATGATCAGCACCAGCACCGGGATCGCAAGACTGGTCACGCCGAGAAACGTCAGGATGGTCTGACCCTGACTCGTCATCAAATCGATCCCGCGCAGCGCCTGGGTGATCCAGATCACCCCGGTCAGACTGACGAGAACGAGCGCAAACGACGCAAGCGTCGTGCGGAAAATATACTTGTCGATCGACCCCATCGTTACAGCACGATCCCCATCCTCCGGACAAGAAACAACCGCCGCGCCCAGATCCCGAACAGGAATCCCCCATGGGCGCGCCGCCGTGTTCCGGTCAGGTCAATCTTCTCATTAGCATCCCTTTGATCCGTCAACAAAATGGCTGGGGCGTGGCACCTTCCGGATATGGTTAATAAACCGTGAAGTGTGGCTCCCTGGCCACGTACATGCTTGGCATCGGCAAGGTTGGCGGGCCATAGTGGGGCATCATCATGCTGGCGGGTCCGGAAGTTGAGCTTTTGGACGCCAGTGCCGCCCGATTCGGTTCCGCGATCCGGCGACAGCCCTGATTTTGGAGGATTTGCCTATGCCCGACGCCGTCAAGGTCGGCTTCGTTCCGTTTTCCACCGCCTCGCGGGGGACCCTGGTGCTGTTCTGCGACGACGCGCTGAAATTCGGCTCCGCCGGCGGCAAGGCGCTGGGCGCGGCGGCCGGCATGGTCAAACGCGCCGCGGCCACCAACCGGTTCAAGGGCAAGAGCGGCTCGGTGCTCGACATTCTGGCGCCGGAAGGCCTCAAGGTGGCGCGCCTGATCGTGGTCGGCGCCGGCAAGCTGTCGGCCATCAAGGACTACGACTTCCTCAAATTTGGCGGCATAGTCGCCGGCAAGTTTCGCGCCGGCAGCGACGCCGTGACGGTGATCGCCGAGCTGCCGGGCGGCGCCATGAAGCCGGAACAGTCGGCCGCGGTGGCATCGGGCATCCGGTTGCGGGCCTATAAATTCGATCGCTACAAGACCAAGAAAAAGGATGACGACGCAGCCCTCAGCGCCGACGTATCGATCGCCGTCGGCGACGTCGCCGCCGCGAAAAAAGCCTTTACCCCGGACAACCACATCGTCGACGGCGTCAACCTTGCGCGTGAACTCGTCAACGAGCCGCCCAATGTGCTGTTCCCGGTCGAATTCGCGCGCCGCGCCAGTCAGTTGCGCAAGCTCGGCGTCGGTGTCGACATTCTCGACGTCAAGGCCATGACCAAGCTGAAAATGGGCGCGCTGCTCGGCGTGTCCCAGGGCTCGACGCAGCCCGGCCGCACGGTGATCATGCGCTGGAACGGCGGCAAGCGCGGTGAAGCGCCGGTGGCGTTCGTCGGCAAGGGGGTTTGTTTCGATACCGGCGGCATCTCCATCAAGGGCGCGGCCAGCATGGAGGACATGAAGGGCGATATGGGCGGCGCCGCCTGCGTGGTCGGACTGATGCATGCGCTGGCCGCGCGCAAGGCCAAGGTCAATGCGATCGGCGCCATCGGCCTTGTCGAGAATATGCCCGACGGCAATGCGCAGCGGCCCGGCGATATCGTCACCTCGATGTCCGGCCAGACCATCGAGATCATCAACACCGACGCCGAGGGCCGGCTGGTGCTGGCCGACGTGCTTTGGTACGTGAAGGAAAAGTTCAAGCCGAAATTCATGGTCGATCTCGCTACCCTGACGGGTGCGATCATGGTCGCGCTCGGTACCGAACATGCCGGTCTGTTTTCCAACAACGACCAATTGGCCGAGCGGCTGACCAAGGTCGGTCTGGAAACCGGTGAGAAGGTCTGGCGCATGCCGCTCGGTCCGGAATACGACAAGCAGATCGACTCCCAGTTCGCCGACATGAAGAACACCGGCACCCGTAATGGCGGGTCGATCACGGCGGCGCAGTTCCTGCAGCGCTTCGTCGAGGACACGCCGTGGGCGCATCTCGATATTGCCGGGACGGCGATGGGCGCCCCCAAGACCGACATCAATCACAGCTGGGGATCGGGTTACGGTGTTCGCCTGCTGGAGCGGCTGGTCGCGGAGTATTACGAAGCCCGAAGATGACCGAAGTCCTGTTCTATCATCTGCAAGACATGTCTCTTGAGAACGTCTTGCCGCCGTTGCTCGAGAAGTCGCTTGAGCGCGGCTGGCGGGTTGTCGTGCAGTCCACTTCGGAAGAGCGCGCCGACGCACTCGATGCGCATTTGTGGACCTATCGCGACGATTCATTCCTGCCGCACGCCACCTGGCGCGTGGCGGATGCGCACGATCAACCGATCGTGCTGGCGGTGGAGGAGAGCAATCCGAACCAGGCCAGTGTCAGGTTTCTGGTCGATAACGCCGCTCTGCCGTCGGATTCGGAACGCTATGAGCGCATGGTCCTGGTTTTCAACGGCGATGACCCCGATGCTGTTGCCGCCGCCCGCGCGGCCTGGAAGGATTCCAAGTCGCGCGGTTTCGAGGTCACGTATTGGCAGCCGGACGAGCGCGGCCGGTGGCAACGCCGGGAATAGCGATATCCGGCAATTAATGATAATCTGAGGTTTTGGCGGGTAGACTTGCGGATAGCCATGGTCGTGCCGCAAATGGGTGGTGGGACAAGCGCTTAGGGCCAGGGTGGGAACCAACTTCATCGTGCGACAAGACAATTCTCATCGAAACAGTCTTCATCGAACAGGCGTGCTGCTGTCGCTGCTGCTCGTGGCGCCGATGGTCGCCGGCTGCGCCAGTACTTCTGATATTTTTTCCTCGGACCTGTTGTCCAAGGATGCGGACTGGTTTTCCCGCTCCGGCAGGACCTTCATCAAGAACGTTTCGATCGAAACGCCGCCATTGACGCCGGACAGGCAGGTGACCCCCGACGATCTGATCAGCGCCGACGGGTTGTGCCCGGGAATGGCGCCGCCGGTCGGCCCCGCCGACGCCAATGCGCTGTCGGACGCCGCGGCTGCCGCGCCGAAGACCACCGGGGTCGTGGCGCTCGGCCATACCGAATGCGACGTCGCGCGCGGCGCCGGCGCGCCCGACAGCGTCAATCTGTCGACCAATCCGCGCGGCGACCGCGTCGCGGTCCTCACCTATTCGCGCGGACCGCGGGCCGGGATCTATACCTTCACTGCCGGGCGCCTGACGGTGGTGGAACGTGGACCCGAACCGGTGGCGCAGCCAAAGGCGGCCAAACCGAAGGCCAAGAAGAAGCCCACCGCGACCTGATCGCGCCGCAGCCGATCGGAACCCCGATCGTCAAACCGGCGCCTGTCCGGGCTTAACGCTCAGCCCGTCGCCTCGTCATATTGCGAACTTGCCGCCAGCCATTCTTCCTCGGCGCGCTGCAGCGCGCTCTCGGCACCGGCGCGGGCCTTGCTGAGCTGGGCGGCCTGTTTCGGATCGCGCTTGAACAGATCCGGTAGCGCCAGGGCGGTGTCGATCTTGGCAATGATGCCGTTGATCCGCGCGATCTCGGCCTCGGCATCCGAGATTTTCTGCCTCAGCGGAACGCGCTTTTCGCTCTTGTCATTCCTGGTGCGTTGCGGCCTGTCGCGGCCGCCGCCGCGTTCATCGGCGCCGCGATCGCGCGAGTTGGTGCGCATGCCGCGCGCCGACAATACGGTACGCCGGTAATCGTCGAGGTCGCCGTCATAGGTCGTCACGGCGTGATCGGCCACCACCCACAATTGATCGGCGCAGGCTTCGATCAGATAGCGGTCGTGCGAGACCATGATGACCGCGCCGGGAAATTCATTGATGGCTTCGGCCAGCGCCGCGCGGCTGTCGATGTCCAGATGGTTGGTCGGCTCGTCGAGGATGATCATGTTGGGGCCGAAGAAGGTGGCCAGCCCCAGCAGCAGCCGTGCCTTTTCGCCGCCCGACAGGCTCTTCACGATGGTATCGCCGGCCTTGCCGGAAAAGCCGATCGCGCCGGTGCGCCCGCGTACCTTGGTTTCCGGCGCATCGGGCATCAGCTTGCGCACGTGATCGTAAGGCGAGCCGTCTTCGTTCAATTCGTCGAGCTGATGCTGCGCGAAATAGGCGATCGAGAGTTTTTCGGCGCGGGTGATCGAGCCCGAAAACGGCGCCAGCCGGTTGGCCAGCAATTTGACCAGTGTCGATTTGCCGTTGCCGTTGGAGCCGAGCAGCGCGATGCGATCCTCGGTATCGATGCGAAGTGTCACGCGGTTGAGGACCGGATGCGCCCGGTCGTAGCCGACCGAAACGTTGTCGACCGCGATGATCGGCGGCGACAAGATCTTTTCGGGGGCAGGGAAGTGGATTTCCTTGACGTCCTGCGTCACCAGCGCCGAAATCGGCTTCATGCGTTCCAGCATCTTCACGCGCGACTGCGCCTGGCGCGCCTTCGAGGCCTTGGCCTTGAAGCGGTCGACGAAAGATTGCAGCCGCTTGCGCTCGGCGTCCTGGCGCTTGGCGTGCTTGGCGTCAAGCATTTCGCGGGTCGCGCGCTGCTCTTCGTAAGACGAGTAGGTGCCGCGATACAGCACGAGCTTGCCGCGATCGAGATGCAGGATCTGGTCGACCGAGGTGTCGAGCAGGTCGCGATCATGGCTGATCACGATCACGGTGCGCGGATAATTCGCCAGATGGTCTTCGAGCCACAGCGTGCCTTCGAGGTCGAGGTAGTTGGTCGGCTCGTCCAGCAGCAGGAGGTCGGGGGCCGAGAAAAGTGTCGCGGCGAGCGCCACCCGCATCCGCCAGCCGCCGGAAAATTCCGAACAGGGCCGGGCTTGATCGGCGGTGGAAAATCCCAGCCCGCTCAGGATGGAAGCGGCGCGCGCCGGCGCCGAATGCGCGTCGATGTCGACCAGCCTGGTCTGGATTTCCGCGATGCGGTGGGGGTCGTGTGCGGTGTCGGCCTCCTGCAGCAAGGCGTGGCGTTCGAGGTCTGCCTTGAGGACGACGTCGATCAGGCTTTCCGGGCCATTCGGCGCCTCCTGCGCCAGGCTGCCGACCCGCCAGCGCGGCGGGATGGTGATGGTTCCGGTTTCGGTCGGTAATTCGCCGCGAATGGCGTGGAACAACGTCGATTTACCGGCGCCGTTGCGGCCGATCAGCCCGACCCGCGCGCCCGGCACGATCTGCGCGGAGCCGTGATCGATCAGTAGGCGCCCGGCGATCCGCACGGAGATGTCGGTAATTGAAAGCATGCGGGCTTTTCACCGCTGCGGCGGCTAAACGCAACCCGTTTTTGCACCGCAACTGCACGTCAAACGTGCATGCGACCCGATATGTCCGATGGGAAGTCTAGCGACGGCTCTGGGCGTCCTGCAGCAGCAACTCGTCCAGGAGGTGCTGGAGATGGGGTGGCAGACCGGCAGGCTCGGCAGCCAGGTTTTGCCGCAACCGGTCTCCGATAACCTTGCAGATCGTCGTGCTGGTCGCACGGTCGATGTGCACGGATCGATCGGTGTCTCGGTCGGGCATTGCGGTTCCGCTTCGCGTTCAATTCAATTGGGTGACACCGGGTTAAGTCCGGCTGTACCCAATTGTTTCCGATTTTTTCGATCACGCGCCTTTCCAGTAAATATTGAATGAACGCGGTCTAACCGCGCCGAATCACAGCAAAACCCCTGGCCGCCTAGCGACGGGGGGCGATTTTCTGAACCAGACGGTTCCGATCAGTAGCAGCGATTTACCAGACGCCAGCGGGGGCCCCAGGGGGTCGGAACCAACTGGCGCACATAGCAGCCACCGTAGCCGCCGGCGTAATAGGCAGGGCCGCCGACGAAGAAACGGGGACCGCCCCAACCGTGATGCCAGCCGCCGCCATGCCAACCACCACCGTGCCATCCGCCGTGAAAGGCAGAAGCCGATGTCGGCGCCAATGCGGCCGCACCCAGCGAAGCCGCCGCTGCAAGGGTAAGCGCAAGTTTGCGTAACATGGTCGTCTCCTCGAGTTCGGCGCGCAAGGCGCTATCGGTGAATGTGCCGCCCGTCCTTCGGTCGAACCGAAAGCGGCCCGGGTTTAATGGTCTAAGCGTAGCCTTGAGAAGCTGAACGAAGCCGGGATGTTCGCTTCAGACAGGGTTCATCATCGTGAAATCGCGTTAACGTCACCAGCTTGGGGCGAGCCGTTCCGTCGGGCTGCGGCATTTGGCCTGATCGCTTGCCGTTCCGTGACGACGCCGATATAAGCGCCGCAATCTCCCCACCACCGCTATTCAAGGACGAAATCATGGCGATTGAGCGCACCTTCTCGATTATCAAGCCCGACGCGACCGAGCGAAACCTGACGGGCGCGATCAATGCCCTGATCGAAAAAGCCGGTCTGCGGATCGTTGCGCAAAAGCGCATTCGCATGACCCGCGAACAGGCCGAGACCTTCTATGCCGTTCACAAGGCGCGGCCGTTTTTCGGCGAGCTGGTGGATTTCATGATCTCGGCCCCGGTGGTCGTCCAGGTGCTGGAGGGCGAGAATGCCGTCCTCAAGCATCGCGATGTGATGGGCGCGACCGATCCCTCCAAGGCGGCCGACGGCACCATCCGCAAGCTGCACGCCAAATCGATCGGCGAAAACTCGGTGCATGGCTCGGACGCCGCCGAGACCGCCGCCATCGAAATTGCCCAGTTCTTCTCCGGCAACGAAATCGTCGGCTAATCAAGAAATCGACAAACGGCCCGCCCGGACAGGGCGGGCCCTGACGTTCGGCTAAAAGGGGCGGGCTGTGGACTGGTTGCTACATATTCTCGATCCGGCGACGATCAAGTCGCTTTTCGTTCAGTTTCAAAGCGAAATGCAGCAGCCCGCGTTCTGGCTCGCCGTCGGCAAGATCATGTGGATCAACGTGCTGTTGTCCGGCGACAACGCGCTGGTGATCGCACTGGCCTGCCGCGGACTGGAGCCGCGCCAACGGCTTTGGGGCATGATCCTCGGCGCCGGCGTCGCCGTCGTGCTGCGCATCATCTTCACCGGTATCGTCGCCACCCTGATGGAGTTGCCCTACCTCAAGCTAGTCGGCGGGCTGGCGCTGATCGTGATTGCGGCCAAGTTGCTGGTGCCCGAGGAGGAAGGCGAGGACGTCAAATCGGCGTCGCATCTGTGGGCCGCGGTGCAGATCGTGGTGGTCGCGGATATCGTGATGAGTCTCGACAACGTGATCGCGGTCGCCGCCGCCGCCAATGGCAGCGTACCGCTGCTGATTTTGGGGTTGGCGATCAGCGTTCCCCTGATCGTTGCCGGCGCGGCGCTGATCATGGCCTTGCTTAACCGCCTGCCGATCCTGGTCTGGGCCGGTGCGGTCCTGCTGGGCTGGATCGCCGGTGACGTCATCGCGACCGATCCCGCGATTCATCCGATGCTGCAGCGGTTTTTCGACGGTACGACCGGTACCAGGCTCGATGCCTGGCTGGCGATGTTCGGCATCGCGCCACGCTTTGCCGGCGGCGGGCAGGGCGCCGAGTTGGTATGTGCGGTGCTCGGCGCGATCGTCGTTCTTATCGTGGGAACGCTGTGGCGCAGACGCCGGCTCCAGCATGTCGAGCAGCCGCAATAGACCGGCGCCGGGCGATTTATCCGCTCACCATTTCAGTTCGACGCCGAGCAGGCCCTGGTGAGACTGCAGCGCGGCGCGGTATTTACCGTCGTAGTTGATGTAGACCCGTGCGCTATTGGTCAGGCTCAGCGACGCGGAGGCGCCGGCATCGGCGCCATACCTGCTTTCGCCAAAGCCTTGCACCGTGATGCTTTCAGCGCCGAGGCTCACTGTGATCGGGCTGAAGTTCTGCGACAGGTTGTCGACGAATTTGCCGTAGGCGGACAAATCCAGGATCTTCTTGTCGAAAATCCAGTAGTGTCCGATTTCCGCGCCGATCAGGGCGCGCGAACGCTCGGCGACCCCGCCGCTCGCCATCACCGGATCGACGCCGCCGGCCTCCTGCAGCGATCCGGTCGACACACGGACATATTCGAACGCGGCCTTCGGAACGATCCGGCTCTGGTCGATGCTCCAGTAATAGCTGAGCTCGGTCAGCACGCCATCGAGGCGGGCGCCGTAGCCGGCGGTCGCCGTGCCGAGGCCGGTATCGCGGCTCGAATGGATATCCCCGAAACCGTGGACCAGCGCGATCGCCCAGGTCCATGGTCCTTTATCGATCGAGGCGTTGAACCCGATCTGGGTCAGGTTGAGCGTCGCCGACTGAAGCGCCAGCGGAACGTCGATCACGGTATGACTCTGGTCGACCGACAGGCCGGCATTCACGCCGGGGGCGAGGCGGGCACCCAGTCCGATCACGCCGCCATAGGTGGTTCGCTTGTCGCCGAAGAAGTCGTCGTTGCCGGCGTTCTTGACGGACAGGCCATAGGCTTCGCCCCAACTCCGAAAGCGAGGGTCCTCGGTGTTTTCGGACGCGCCGCCGCCGCCGGGATTGGCTCCGAGCGCCTTGTTGAAGCCCCAGGTCGCCTGGTTGCCGAGCCTGCGCAGGAAATTGCTGCCGAGGTCGATGACGGTTGTCCCCGCTGAAATATTGGAATTGATGTCGGTAAGATATGGCACCGGGGGTGGCGTCGGGGTCGGGGAAGGTGGCGCCGGCCGCGGCCTCACGATGGCTGCCTGGCCGGACGACGGCACAGCGAAGACCGCAACGACAAAGCCGGCGACGAGCGCACGGCCAAACGCGCGACCGAAGCCGGCGCCATTTGCCTGCGAAGGCCGCGATGCGGTGCCCATCAATGCTATTCCCGGAAAAACGCCAACGCGGGGTTCGTTATTCGGCGCGATCATATGCGATCCGGACAGCCTTATTGCAGCGCCTAACCGCCTTGGGCCACGATTGACCAGCATTGTTGTCCAATTGCCACAGCTCGGATGCGCGCGCTTTTTGGTGACCTT
>JAQGJF010000576.1 GCA_028290765.1 Tardiphaga sp. | reverse complement strand
TCGATTCGACGCTCATCGAACTGCTCATCGTCGAAGCAGCCGAATTTCGGCGTCAAGCCCCGCAGTGTCCGGATCAGCCCCAGTTGGGTGGCGATGAAATCGATGCCAAGACCGAAGCGCATCCTCTGCACAAATACCAGGCCACGCTCCGCCTCGGCCTGCACCTCGACGAGCGGATCGCCCGCAAGGAGAAGGTTGGTGTTCATTTGGTTGCCGCAGTGAGCCGCGCAAGTGAGATCGCCGACCTTGTTTGCCTCCTCGAACGCGCGGCGCACCAGTTCGCGCCCGGCGCGGACATGTTTCGTCCAGGGCAGAACGCTGTCTCCGAAGTCCATGTAGGTCCTGGCCCGGAAACGTGTCAGTCCGCGTCCCTCGACCAGGTCATAGCCGACCTGACCGAAGCGATATACCGCGGCCCGATAGTCGCCGAAGATCGGGCCGGCGATCATGGCCAGCCATACATAGGCGCTGCATGAAGCGTCGCAGTTACCCCGCCCCAGGCTGAGATTGACCACCCGGCAGGTGATCAGCGCGAGCAGGTTTGCATCCGTATAGAAGGCGGGTACCCCGATCTTAGCCAGAACATCCAGCGTCGCAAGCGATGCCGGGTCGCTCATCAAAGGCAGATCGATCAGGGACTCGATCGTGCGGCCTCCGAGCTGCGACCAGACCCGCTCGTATTCGCGGCGCGCTTCCTCTTTCGTCGGGTGCGGCGACCAGTCGATGCCCAGGTGCCGGAGGTAGTCGAGACCGACGGCAATGGCGCGGCTGCCCTGATCGAGCGTCGTGTACAGTTCCGCGCGCAGGCACGCGACCCTGGCTCGTTCCACCGTATCGGCGGCGCGGCTCGACAGCGCCGCCAGGCGCAGCTCCGCCTCCGCCAGCGCGCCGGTGAGGAACTCGCATTCGCCCCGGTCCAGCGCCAGCGCAAAGGTGAGCTCGGGCCGGCATTCCCACGAGTCCTCCGGCAACAGCGCCTCGCCCGCAGTCAGATAGGTGAGCGCCGAGGCATAGGCGGTCGTGGTCTTGGCGCGCTGGCCCGCAAGCAGATTGAGTTCGGCCAGTTGCTCACGTTCGTTGCGTGACGTGATCAAGGTGACGCCGCGGTTGAGCTGATTGACGATTTCGAAGATGGCCTCTTCGCGTTTCTCCGCAGGCGTTTGCGCTGCGAGCAGCCGTCCGATCAGGAGGTGCGCCTCGGCGCGCGATCTTTCCGGTATCAGCGAATAGGCGGCCTCTTGGACACGGTCGTGGATGAATTTGTACGAACCCTCCGTGTGCTCGACCAGATCCATACGAACAGCTTCCCAGAGATCCGAACCGACGTCCTCGCTGGATTTCCCGAGAACGATCGCAAGCATCCTGACTTCGGCGGCGTTGCCGAGGCAGGCGAGCTGCTGCAAGGCCGCCTGCGTTTCGACCGGCAGGCGGGCCAACTTTTCCACCATCAGGTCCACCACATTGTCGGTGTATCCCTTGGCGTGAAGGCGATCGAGCTCCCAGCTCCAGCTTGCCGCATCATGATCGAAGCGAAGCAGCCCCTCTTCGGCAAGCGCGGAAATGAACTGAAGCGCGAAAAACGGATTGCCACCGGTCTTCTCGTGCACCAGTCGCGCCAGCGGCGCGGCCCGGCCCGGCGCGCAGCCCAGCGTATCCGCAATGAGCCGCCCAAGGTCTTCTCGGGCCAGCGGCGCAAGGCTGATCTCCTGCACCAGCGCTCCCTCCTTGCGAATGGCATCGAGCCTGCGCATCAGCGGATGGGCGGAATTGACTTCATTGTCCCGATAGGCACCGATCACCAGCAACCGCTGCACGTCCGCCTGGGTCAGCAGGTCGGCGAGTACGTCGAGCGTCGCGGCGTCCAGCCATTGCAAATCGTCGAGAAACAGCGTCAGCGGATGTTCCGGCCGCGCGAAGACGCCGAGAAACCGCCGGAACACCAGTTGCAGACGGCTTTGTGCCTGCTGCGGCGGAAGCTCCACAACCGGCGGCTGTTCTCCGATGAGGAGTTTCAATTCGGGGACAATGTCGATCATGAGCCGCCCGTTCGGGCCCAGCGCCTCGCGCAGCGCGTCGCGCCAGCCGGCCAGTTCGGCGTCGCTCTTGCCCAGAAGCACGCGGATCAGGCTTTGGAACGCTTGCGCCGGCGTTGCATAGGGGATGTCGCGTTTGTACTGATCGAACTTGCCGGAGGCGAAAAGGCCACGCGCCGGCACCAGCGCCTTGTGCACCTCATTGACGACGGCGGACTTGCCGATGCCGGAATAGCCGGAGACCAGCACCAGCTCCGGCCGGCCGGTGGTGACGACCCGGTCGAAGGCGGCGAGCAATGTTTCGATCTCGCGCTCCCGTCCGTAGAGTTTCTCGGGAAGCACGAGCCGGTCGGACGTATCCTGTTGGCCCAGCGGGAAGACGTCGATCCGGTGCCGAGCCTGCCATGAAGCAAGACAGCGTCGGAGGTCCCGCTCCAGTCCGGCCGCGGTCTGGTAGCGCTCGTCGGCGCTCTTGGCGAGCAGCTTCAGGATCAGGGCCGACACCATGGCCGGGACGGTCTCCAGCCGCTCGCTGGGCGGCACCGGCCTTCTGGCGATATGGCAGTGGACCCACTCCATGGGTTCAACTGCGGTAAATGGCAGTGAGCCGGTGAGCATCTGGTAGAGCGTGACGCCCAGGGCGTAGAGGTCGCTGCGGGCGTCGATCGAGCGATTCATTCGTCCGGTCTGTTCGGGCGCCATATAGGCGAGCGTTCCCGCGATCGACTCGGGCGGCGCGGGCGCCTGCCGCTCGCGCGGCAGGCGCGAAGCGATACCGAAACCGGTGAGCTTGACCGTCCCGGTCATCCGGTTCACCAGGATATTGGCCGGCTTGATGTCCTTGTGCACGAGGCCACGCCGGTGGATTTGCGTGAGGGCCGCTGCGACCGCGATGGCGGTGCGCAGGAAGCTGCCCATCTCCATGGGCAGCCCGAAGCATTGGTCCAGCGGCTCGCTGCTGGTGTCCTCGAGCACCAGCATGATCCGACCGCGCTCGCGGACCAGTTCGAGCGGTCGCACCGCCCACGCCCCGTCCAGTTCGTCCTTCAATCCGAATTCGCGAGCGAGGCGATCGACGGTCGCAGGTGTCGGATGCTCCGCGGACGGCAGCACGGCCAGCACGGCAGCCCGATGACCATCGACACGGCTCTCTTTTCTGCAGAAGACGCGTTCGCCGTCCTCCCACAAAATCTTGAAACTGCTATCTCCACCAGCGCCGAACCAGAACGGGTTCATCTGCAGGATCCGCCTCAGGTCAGTGGCCGCCACTAGGCTTAGATGGTACGGGGTGGCGGCCAGAGATGATCTGAAACGACCGTTTACCACCCGCGAGACAGCCTGACCATGTCCTGTTGACCCGATGCCAGGCCTCGCCGCTGGCGCATTGGCCGGGCGCCCAGCGGATATATTTTCTGCGCGGTCGGGATCGGGATCGATGCACGCGCTGCGAGCATACCGATCCGGTTGAAATTTTTGCAGGCCCCCGAAATTAAGGCTTCTGAAGACAGGGGCTACATAGTTCCGCAAATTTCCATAGCGTTATGAACTACATAAAGTGTGCTGTTGTCAGGCTTGCTCAAAGGATTAGCATGCCGTTCTGCGAAAGCGGCTGCGAAGCCGGAGCGATCGACGATCGCTGATACCAGGCGCTCCGGTGGTATGGCGCCTGGCGGCGAAAACAGCATGTCGATCCTCGACGACGAACGGAGGGTGGATGCCAATGTTCGGAGGTCAGTCTCGTCGCAGTATGCTGAAATGGGCCGGGCTCGGTGGCGGAGCAGCGCTTGCCCGCGGCCTTCTCCCGCGATCGGCGTTCGCACAGAATGTTTCAACGCTGACGGTAGGCTGGGGTACCGACATCGATACACTCGATCCGGCGCAATTCAAATCGGACGGCGCTTACATCGTACAACGCAACATCTACGACACCGTGCTGGAATGGGGCACAGAGCCGGTGCCAGGAAAGCCTGGCCTCTCTTTCGCCGTGCCAGGCAAATTCCGCGGCAGCATTGGCGAAAGCTGGGCCTATGAGAACGACGGCAAAACGCTGGTGGTGAAGATTCACCGGGGCCTGAAACTCCCGGGCGGCAAGCCCGCGGATGCGCAGGCGGTGAAGTATCTGTTTGATCGCGGATTGCAGTCGTCCGGCTATATGCGGCTCATTTTTCCGACACTGCTGGCAGTCACGAAACCCGATCAGTTCGAGGTTCGCGACGACACCACTTTCGTGATCAACATGCCGGCGCCGAGCGCCATGCTTCTGGACGTGTTGGCGTTGTCGAACAACGCTCTGCTCGATCCGGACGTGGTGAAGGCCCACGCCACCACCGACGATCCCTGGGCCTCCGACTGGCTCAAGCGCAACACCGCCGGTGTTGGCCCCTATCGCCTCGTTCGCAACCAACCCAGCGTCGAAGTCGTGCTCGAAGCCACGCCCGACTATTGGGGTCCCGCCCCCTATTTCAAGCGCGTCGTCGCCAAGTACACGCCGAACGAGGCGGATCGCATTCTGCTTCTCAAGCGGAAGGCCATCGACATGGTGATCGGGCCGAACTCAATGTCGCCGAGAAATCTCAAGAGTCTCGAAACCGAGCCCGGGTTGAAAGTGGTGTCGCTGCCGGACACGAACTGCAACTTCGTCAGCATGAATCTTAAAAAGCCGCCCTTCGACAATGTGAAGGTCCGTCAGGCGGTGAATTATGCGATACCGATCCAGGCGATCATTCCGAATGTCCTCTACGGCTATGGCGAGCAGATGAAGAGCCCGATACCGAGCCAGACGCCCGGTCACGACGGCTCACTCTCGCCCTACAAATACGATCTCGCCAAGGCCAGGTCACTGATGCAACAGGCCGGCCTGGGTGCCAGTCCGACGCCCGTCAAGCTCGCGGTTCGCGTCGGCTACGAGCCGCACGAGCAGGCGGCGGTCTGGATCCAGCGCGACTTGGAAAAGATAGGCTTCCAGGTCAGGATCGAGAAGGAGACCGACGCCACGTTCCGCCAGCTGTCATCCAGCGGCGATCACGAACTGTCGATCGAGTCCTGGCAGTCCTGGATCAACGATCCGGTTTACCACCTCTACTTGAACTTTCACAGCAGGGCAGTAGGAACCAACAAGGGTTCTTACACCAATCCGGCGCTCGACAAACTGATCGACGACAATATCCGCGAGGGCGATTTGATAAAGCGGGCGGCCGGCGTCAAGGAAGCGCAAAGGATCCTGCTCGACGACGCGGTCTGGGGACTTCTCTGGTACGACAACTGGACGCGCGTGATGCGCTCCGAGCTTCTCGGGCTCGAGAAAATGTGGGATTCGCTCGAGCGTTTCGATAAGATGAGGTTCGCCTGAAGCGAGACCACCGTTCGCCGGAGTATCGCCGATACGATGTCGCTCTTGTTCTTCGTTGTCCGCCGACTGGCTTTGCTGGTTCCGACGCTGTTTGGCGTGAGCGTGATCGGCTTTCTGCTGGTCTATCTGCTGCCGGGAAATCCCGCCTTGGTGAAGGCGGGTCCAATGGCCACTCCCCAGTATGTCGCGGAGATGAAGCACAGAATGGGGCTCGACCAGCCGCTCCATGTCCAATACGGGCGTTACGTGACCGGGCTCCTGCATGGCGATCTGGGCGAGAGTTCATCGACCGGGCGGCCGGTTCTGACCGACTTCATGCAACGCCTGCCGGCGACGCTCGAACTGACCGTGGCGAGCCTTCTTCTCGCGCTTCTGGTTGGCGTGCCGATGGGCGTGCTGTGCGCGCTCCGTCGCGACGCGATCATTGACCATCTCGGACGGGTCTTCAGCGTCGCGGGAGTGGCGATGCCCAGCTTCTGGAGCGGGCTCGTTCTCATCTATGTGTTCTTTTATCTGCTCGGCATCGCTCCGGCGCCGCTCGGGCGGCTCGGGCCGGAGATCAGCCCGCCGGCTCCGATCACCGGCCTGTATACCGTCGACGCCCTCGTCAGCGGCAATTGGCTCGCGCTGAAATCGAGCCTCGCACACCTCGCATTGCCCTCGCTGACCCTTGCCATCACCGTGATGGCACCGCTCGCACGGATGGTGCGGGCGGCGATGCTGGAAATTCTGGAGACCGACTACATCAAGGCGGCCTGGGCCTTCGGCTTGCCGTACCGGCTCGTCATATACGGCGATGCGCTGGGCAACGCCATCGTTCCATTGGTCACCGCGCTCGGCGTCGTCTTCGGGTTTTTGATGGCGGGCAACGCCGTGGTCGAAAGTGTCTTCGGCTGGCCGGGAATTGGCAATTATGCGGTCAAAGCCCTCACGCTCAAGGATCCGGCTCCGATCCAGTCCTTTGTGCTCTTCGTCGCCCTGATGTGCATCCTCGTGAACTTCCTTGTCGACCTGATCTACAGCCTCGCCGATCCGAGGATTCGGGTCGGATGACGATCGAAATCGCGAAAGCCGTTTGCGCGCACCCGCCGGCTGCTCCCGACGCGGCGTTCGTCTCCTTCCGTCGACGGCTCATGCGAAACAGGCTCTCGTCCGTCGCGTTCTGCGCCGTCGTGCTCCTCGTTGTCATCGCCATCCTGGCTCCCTGGATTGCTCCGTTCGACCCGAACGAGCCGGACGCGAATGCCGTCCTGCAGCCACCAGGCTGGCCCCACCTGCTGGGAACCGACGATTACGGTCGCGACGAGTTCTCGCGGATCATGATCGCCTCGCGTGTCGATCTTCTCGTTCCATTCGTCTCGACCGTTCTGGCTCTCCTGACCGGATCCATCATCGGCGCCATCTCCGGCTTTCGGGGCGGCTGGGTCGATCAGTTGGTCATGAGGATCGTGGATGCGGTGATGGCCTTCCCGCCGTTCGTGCTCGCGATGGGACTGACCGCGGCGGTCGGCAGCAGCATCCCCAATCTCATTCTGGTCATCGCGGTCACGCAGGTTCCGGTCTACCTGCGGCAGTTGCGGGCGGAGATGCTGCGCGAGCGCGAAATGGAGTACGCCAGGGCTGCTCAGACCGTGGGCAATCCAACCTGGCGCATCGTCTTCGTCCATCTGCTTCCCAATTGCTTTCCCCCGCTTATCGTGCAGGCGACCCTGGCGATGGGCTTCGCCCTGCTTACGCTTGCGGCACTCTCCTACATCGGCCTCGGCATTCAGCCGCCCGATTCGGAATGGGGCGAGATGGTTTCCGCGGGCGCCAGTTTGATGGTCACAGGGCAATGGTGGCTCTCGCTGTTTCCCGGGATCGCTATCCTTGTGACGGTGCTGATCTTCAATCTGGTGGGTGACGGCCTGCGCGATCTTCTGGATCCCAGGATGCGCGGCCAATGAGAAAGCTCCTCGAGATCGAGAACCTGATCGTGCATTTCGAAACCGGCAGCGGCGTGGTCCAGGTGCTCGACGACGTCAACTTCACGATGCACGACGGAGAAATTCTCGGGCTCGTCGGCGAGTCCGGCTCGGGCAAGTCGGTAACCGCGACCGCGATGCTCGGCATGATCCGGCGTCCCGGCCGGATTTTGGCCGGATCGATTCGATTCGACGGCGTCGATCTGCTCCGCCTCTCGGAGGATGAGCTGAGGCGATATCGCGGAAGCCGGATCGCAATGATCTCCCAAAGCCATCGCACCGCCCTCAATCCCGTGATATCCGCAGGACGGCAGATTTGCCGCCTCCTGGAAATTCATGAAGGCTACTCCCGCGCCGCGGCGCGGCGGCGCGCACTTGAGCTTCTCGATCTTGTCGGCGTGGCCGATCCCGTGCGGTGCATGCGGCAATATCCGCATCAGCTTTCCGGCGGCATGTGCCAGCGCATCGTGATCGCGATGGCGCTAGCCGCCTCTCCTCGACTTCTGATCGCCGACGAGCCGACCACGGGCCTCGACGTAACGATCGCCGCCCGTATCCTCGATCTGCTCCGCGGCCTCAGCAAAACAACCGGCGCTGCCATCCTGTTGATCACCCACGATCTCGGGGTCGTCGCGCAGACCTGCCAGCGGGTCCTGGTTATGCACGCGGGCCAATTGGTGGAGACGGCGCCCGTTCGCGAGCTGTTTCGTTCTCCGGCACATCCCTTTACACGCGCGCTCGTCCGCTCGATTCCGCGCATTGACATCGAGGTGAAGCTCGAGCCGGTTCCAGGCACCGTCCCTTCTCTTCGTCATCCGCCGCCAGGCTGCCGGTATCAGACTCGCTGCCCCCTCGCCATGGAGATTTGCCGGCGCGACAAGCCGCGCCAGGTGGCCGTCGGGCAGGATCACAGGGTAGCGTGTTTTGCATTCGGAGAGCATCGTGATGCCGCTGCTTGAAGTCGAGGGCTTGCGGAAAAGCTTTGCATTGACGGGGCCGCGGACATGGATAGCCCGGCTACGCGGCGAACGGCCAGCGGTGAGGGCTGTTGACGGCGTCTCCCTTGCGATCGCGAGGGGGGAAACGCTCGGCCTGGTCGGCGAGTCGGGTTGTGGCAAGTCGACGCTCGCCCACTGCCTGCTGCGCGTCATCGAGCCGACGACCGGCAGTATCCGTTTCGCTGGCGAGGAGATCACCGCGCTCGACGGACGGCAGCTTCGCAACACGCGACGCGCCATGCAGATGGTCTACCAGGACCCAACTGCGGCGCTCAATCCCCGCCTCAGCGCGCGACGCACAATCGAGGAGCCGCTCCGGCTGCATTTCAAGATGACGTCCGCCGAACGGCGCGAGCGATTGAACGCGGTCATCGCCGAAGTGGGCCTTGGAACCGACCTCTTGGAGAGCTATCCGCATCAGCTTTCAATTGGGCAGCGGCAACGCGTCAACATTGCGCGCGCCATCGCCGCGCGTCCGAGTCTCGTCGTCCTCGATGAGCCGACCTCGGCTTTGGACGTCTCGTTGCGCTCGCGCATCATCCTTCTTCTCGAGGCGCTCCAGAAACAGCTTGGGCTCTCATTTCTCTTCATCTCGCACGACATCGCCACCGTGAAATATTTGGCGCATCGCATCGCCGTCATGTATCTTGGCGTGATTGTCGAGGAGGCCGACAGCGCCTCGCTGTTCGCCGCTCCGCGTCATCCCTATACCCGCGCGCTGCTGTCTTCGGTTCCCATTCCCGACCCGGATTTTCAGCAGGAGCGGCTCGTGCTGAACGGCGAGATTCCGTCGCCCGCAAGCGCTTATGTCGGATGCAGGTTGCGCAGCCGCTGCCCGCTCGCCCGGGCGGTTTGCGCCGAGCCGGTCCCCCGGCGCGAGGTGGCCCCGGGCCACCACGTTTTATGTCATTTGGCCTAGGGTCTGTTGAGATTCATCTGGAATTGATGACAGCGGCGGCGAGATAGATCATTGCCGCGAAGCTTTGATCGGTTTTGTCGCAGCGCATTGCGATGCGTTTGAAATCCTTCAGTTTGCAAAAGA
>JAQGJF010000834.1 GCA_028290765.1 Tardiphaga sp. | reverse complement strand
CCTTGGCCGCATGAAACTCATGCTCGACAGCGCTCATGAAATCGTCGAAAGCGACCCCATGTTCAGCGTCTCGCGCCGTCGATGAGCCCCTTCAAAAAATTGGCCAAAGTCGAGCTCAGGATGAGGGCTTATCAGTGCTCGCCGTCAGAAACTGACGACCTCGACCCAGTTCGGATTCTTCCCCATCGGATATTCCTTCAGCTTGGTGAGCTTGCCGGTCCTCTTGTCGATCGAATAGCTCGTCATGCTGTTGGACAATTGCCCGACCGACAGCAGATAGCGCCCGGTCGGGTCGATGTTGAAGCCGCGCGGCTGCTTCTCGGTCGGATAGGAATCGATCGACGTCAGCGCGCCGGTCTTGGCATCCACGCTGAAGGCCGCGAGCGTGCTGGTGGTGCGTTCGGACGCATAGAGGAACTTGCCGTCCGGCGTGATGTGGATATCCGCCGCCCACGGCTTGCCGGAAAAACCTTTTGGCAGAGCAGTGGTGACCTGGGTTTCCTTCTTCAGGGTGCCGGTCTTGGCGTCCCAGGGGAAGACGTAGATCGACGCGTCGAGCTCATTGACCAGATAGACGAACTTCTTGTTCGGCGAAAACACCAGATGGCGCGGGCCGGCCTTGGCCTTGACGCTGACGGTCGGCGGGTCGTTCGGCGTGAGCTTGCCGGTCTTGGCGTCGAATTTTTCCTGATAGATCACGTCGCCGCCGAGGCTGGTGTGCAGCACATAGTGGTTGGTCGGATCGGTGACGATGCAATGCGCGTTGGGCTCGGTGGCCATGGTCTGCTGGGCCGGCTCGACGATGTTCTTCGCTCCGATCGGATTGACGGTGACCTTGTTGCCGCCATAGGAGGCGCTGAGCAGAAACTTTCCGGTGCGGTCGGTGACGATATAGGCCATGGAATCGGCCAGCGGGCCGGGCCCGACCTTGGTCAGCTTGCCGGTCTTGGCGTCGATCGCGAAAGTCACCGCGGTATAGGGTTCGTTGCGCAGACCCGCATAGAGCAGCTTCTTGTTCGGGCTGACCGCCAGCGGCAGCGAGCCGCCGGGCTTGGCGGGACCGGGCACCGCCGTGGTCTCGACCGGCGTCAGATCGCCGTTCGCCTTGAGCTCGAGGACGGTGACGTCCTGGCTGTCGGAGCTTCCGACATAGACAAAGGTGGCAGCGCTGGCTGATGACATGAAAAACCCCGTCGCCAAAAATGCCGTCGCGCACACTATTGGCGTCAGGCCCGTTCGCACTCGCATGGTGTCTCCCCTCGATGTTAACCGGGTATCTTTCCCGATTTGCCGGGGACCGTATCGATATTCCCGGCGCTTTGAAAGCCGGTCGCGAGGGGAATGACGGCTTATGCCTCCGGCTGCACGGCGCCTCCCCCTGGAGCCGGCAGCACCGCGCGGCGGCTGAACAGAATCCGCTGGTACAG
Organism: Tardiphaga sp.; assembly: GCA_028290765.1. The sequence goes on along the minus strand of JAQGJF010000834.1, from coordinate 1,704 downwards.
CCAGCCGATCGCCACCAGCACCAACCCGAGGCACATGAACGACAAAGCGCGGTAGACGCCTGTCAGCGTCGACATGTCGACCAGGAAGGCCTTTAGGATGGTCAGTGCAATCACCACCGCCGAGGCCAATCGCGCACGCTGCGAATTGAACAGGACACCGATGCCCAGCAGCACCACGCCGAACGCCAGCCAGGTGATGGAATAGGTGTATTGCTCGGCGTCAGTCGTGAAACCACGGACCAGGTCCGAGTCATGATAGAGCCTGCGGATCTCCAGCGTCAGATAGGTGAGCGCCAGCACCAGCGCGGCGCCGGCGATGGTGTTGGCATAGGCCACCGCACGTCGGCCCGCCACCACATAGGACAGGATCAGCGCGAGCACGGCCGGCATCGCGTAACCAAGCAGCACCTGGTTGATGAAGACGCCGCCGACATCGAGCGGCCGCAGCCCCGGATTTTCGAATAGCAGCAGGCCCACCACGCCGGCGACGCCGGCAAACCCGGTCAGCAGCACCGCGCTGACATTATGCACGACGCTGCCGGTTCGGATCCGCAGCCGCTCCAGTCCGATCGCCAGCGCCAGCGCGACACAGACCTGCAGCGCCACTTCGGTCAGTCCGGCGGAACTCCGGTAGACGTCGCCGCCATTGACCGCATGGCGAATTTCCATGAACGCCAGCAGCACCGTGAACAGGATCGCGGCGGATTCCACCATGCGTAGCGGCGGGTCGTCGGCGCGTCGGCGCAGGAAGATGCTGGCGGTCCAGAACGACAGCGCCGGAATGCCATAGCCCCACAATAGCCAGTTGAAGATCGGCGTGGTGCCGACGGCATCGCCGACGATACGCGGCTCGTAGCCGATCCGTGCCACGACGATGCCGGCGAGAATGGCCGCAAGCCAGCGCAGGAACGGGATCGGCCGCTGCATCGAGATCCAGGCGGTGCCAGCGACATCAGCGACAGCGCGGTGGTCAGCCAGCCTTTTTCCAGCGCGAAGGTCAGCGCCAGGGCCATGGCGGCCAGCGTGCCGGTGGCGAACAGCGCGATCGAAATCGCCTGCCCGGGCCGGCTGTCGCGTTTGGCGAGAAGTTCGGTGGCCGCAGCAAACGCGGCCGCTAGCACCACTGCCAGGATGGCGAACGGGACCGAGCGATCGAGATGCGCGACGCGGGCATAGAGCGCGATCAGCAGTGCCAGCGGCGTGAACACCGCCACCGACGACCAGATCACCGGCACGATGGCGCTGACCGAGCGGCCCTGCGCCAGGAACCCGGCAGCGCCGAACCCGACCGCGAACAGTGCCGCCCAAATCAGATGCAGCGACACCGATCCATCGGTCGCGGCAGGGCCGATGCCGGGTAGCGGACCGCCGGGCAACACCAGCATGTCGGGATTGCCGCGCACCGCCCATTCCAGAAACACGACCGCGACAAATGCGGCCGCCGCGGCAATCGCGGCGGTGGCGGCCTCCGCGCGCCAGGCGACCAGCAACGTTCCGGCGACCAGCAGGCCGAACACGATCAAGGCGGTGTCGGCATGACCGCTGTTCAAAACGACGAGTCCGGCGCCGAACAAACTGGCTGCGAGCGAAGCGGATGAGACCGACTCGATCTGGCCCTGTTCGGCCGGCGGACCAAACAGGAAGCCGCACACCACCAGCAGCGAGGCCAGGATAAATCCGGCGATGACGTGGAGGGCATGCGGT
>JAQGJF010000795.1 GCA_028290765.1 Tardiphaga sp. | reverse complement strand
CCGGCGACGAGGAAGACGTGTCCGTCAACGGCACCGTCAAGCTGCTGCATTGGGCGGCGGCGCGCGGCGAAAAATTCGATCATTGCGTGCTGGGCGAGCCCTCCAATGTCGAAACGCTGGGCGACTGCATCAAGGTCGGCCGCCGCGGCTCGCAATCCGGCACGCTCTATGTCGACGGCGTGCAGGGCCATGTCGCCTATCCGCATCGCGCCGCGAATCCGGTGCCGGATATTGCGCGGCTGATCGTCGCCATCAGCGACGAGCCGCTCGATCATGGCAGCGCCCAGTTCCAGGCCTCCAATCTCGAATTCACCTCGGTCGACGTCGGCAACGCCGCCTATAATGTGATCCCCGGTCAGGCTCGCGCGAAATTCAACATCCGCTTCAACGACCACCACACCCAGGAGACGCTGCGCAAACTGGTCGAGGAGCGCCTCGCCAAGGCGACCGGCAACCGGATCCGCGCGCGGATCGTCTGGGAGCCGTCGAACTCCAACGTGTTCGTGACAAAACCCGGCCCCTTCACCGATCTCGCGGTCGCGGCGATCGAAGAGATCACCGGCCGCAAACCGGAACTGAGCACCAGCGGCGGCACCTCGGATGCGCGCTTCATCTCGAGCTATTGTCCGGTGATCGAATTCGGCCTGGTCGGCCAGACCATGCACCAGATTGACGAACGCACCCCGGTGGCGGATCTGGAGAAGCTGACGCGGATTTATCGCGGCGTGCTGGAGCGGTATTTTAAGTAACGACGTGGCGCCGACGGCTGCGCACCCCCTCGCCCCGCTTGCGGGGAGAGGTGCCAACAAGCGATGCCTCAATAATCCACCCGCACCAGATAGAGCCCGTCCGGCGGCGCCACCGGGCCGCAGGCGGTGCGGTCGCGGGCATCCAGCGCCTTCGCCAGGTCGTCGGCGCTCCAGCGGCCTTCGCCGACCCAGACCAATGAGCCCACGATCGAGCGCACCTGGCTGTGCAGGAACGAACGCGCCGAGGTCACGATATCGACCTTGTCGCCATCCCTGATCACATCGAGCTGGTCGAGGGTTCGCACCGGCGACTTGGCCTGGCATTCGGTGTCGCGAAAGGTCGTGAAATCGTGCTTGCCGACCAGCCGCTGCGCCGCCGCGCGCATCGCGTCGGTGTCGAGCGGCCGCGGCAGCCGCCAGACATGGCCGATGTCGAGCGCGAGGTTGGCGCGGCGATTGCTGATGCGATAGCGGTAATGGCGCCGGATCGCCGAAAACCGCGCCTCGAAATCGGCGGGCACACTGTCCGCGCTCAGCACGCCGATCGGCTGCGGCCGCAGATGCGCGGTAAGGCCATCGCGCAGGCGCCCCGCCACAAACGGCTTTTCGATGTCGCAATGCGCCACCTGCCCCAGCGCGTGCACGCCGGCATCGGTGCGCCCGGCGCCGTGGACGCGGACAAACTCACCGCAGATCGCCTTGACCGCGCTCTCCAGCGCGCCCTGCACCGAGGGGCCGTTGTCCTGGATCTGCCAGCCGCAATAGGGCGAGCCGTCATATTCGATGATGAGCTTGTAGCGCGGCATCAGGCGAGCCGCGCCGGCGGCTTCAACGGCGTGCCGCGCAGGAAATCAACCGCCTTCATCGGCTGCTTGCCGGCGCGCTGCAGTTCGATAATCCGGATCGCGCCGTCAGCGCAGGCAATCGCCAGCCGATCGTCGAGCACATCGCCGGGAGTGCCCTTGCCGCTTGCGAGCTCGCAGCGCAGGATCTTCACCCGCACCGCCTGATCCTCGATCGGCATTTCGCACCAGGCGCCGGGAAATGGCGACAATCCGTGGATATGCCGCAACACGTCGCGCGCCGGCCTGTTCCAATCGATCCGCGCCTCGACCTTGTCGATCTTGGCCGCATAGGTGACGCCGACGTCGCTCTGTTTCGTCAGTTGCAACCGGCCGCGCTCCAGCGCGCCCATTGCCCGCACCATCAGGTCGGCGCCGAGTGGCGCCAGCGCGTCGTGCAGGTCGGCGGCGGTCATCGTGTCCGGGATCGCGATCCTCTCGGCCATGGCGACATCGCCGGTGTCGAGCCCGGCATCCATCTTCATCACCATGACGCCGCTTTCGGCGTCACCCGCCATGATGGCGCGGTTGATCGGGGCGGCGCCGCGCCAGCGCGGCAGCAGCGAGCCGTGCAGGTTGAAGCAGCCGAGCGGCGGCGCATCGAGAATGTTCTGCGGCAGGATCATGCCATAGGCGACCACCACCGCGGCATCGGCGGCATGGGCGCGAAAGGCCGCCTCGGCTTCCGGCGTCTTCAAGGTGGCCGGCGTCAGCACCGGGATGCCGAGCCGCGTGGCTTCCTGCTCCACCGGCGTCGGCTGCAGCTTCATGCCGCGTCCGGCCGGCCTGGCGGCGCGGGTATACACCGCCGCGACCTCGTGGCCATGGGCGACGAGTTCGAGCAGCGTCGGCACCGCGAAATCCGGCGTGCCCATGAAGATCAGGCGGAGAGGCATGGCGGGAAGCCGATCTATGGCAAAGGGCGAGCGGAACTATTCCGCGGTCCGCTTCGCGGCCTTGGTGAATTTCTTCAGCACGCGATCGCGCTTCAGCTTGGAGAGATAGTCCACGAAGAGCACGCCGTTGAGATGATCGATCTCATGCTGGATGCAGGTGGCGAACAGGCCGTCGGCGTCTTCCTCGTGCAGTTGGCCGTCGAGATCGGTGAAGCGCACCCGGACCCGGGCCGGCCGCTCGACCTCTTCGTAATATTCCGGGATCGACAGGCAGCCTTCCTCGTAGACCGAGAGATCCTCCGACGACGACACGATCTCCGGATTGATGAAAACCCGAGGCCGCGGCTTGCTCTCGCCGTCCTCATCGCGCTTGGCGAGATCCATGGTGATCAGCCGCAGCGGCTGCGCGACCTGGATCGCCGCCAGCCCGATGCCGGGCGCGTCATACATGGTCTCCAGCATGTCGTCGGCTAGCTTGCGGATCTCCGTCGTTACTTTCTCGACGGGTTTTGAGACAAGGCGCAACTGCTTGTCGGGCAGGATGATGATTTCGCGAATGGCCATGGCGGCGATGTAATCCGGGCGGTTGTCAGGGTCAATTGCGCAGGCGAGCGCCAGCCCGGCGGCGCTTTAACCGGCTCTTAACCATGAATGTTGGGAGGACGTTAACCACGTCCATTAGGGCTTCGTTAACCACAAAAGCCGGGTCTTTGTTAACCACGAAAATTTACCCTTGATTAACCATAAATGTTCCCTCTTCGTTCGCGTTGGCGACCGAATCGGTTACAAGGGCTCCCATGAACGAGATCCTTTTCATGATCGGCGACGTGCCGGTCCGTACCGGTGCGGCGTTGATCGGCTTTGGCGCCCTGGCGCTGACGCTGCTTTTGATCATCGCCGTCGTGATCGCCCGCTCCGGCAGCCGCGGCGCCGCCATGGCGATGGCCCAGGCGATCCGCGCCGACGAGCTGGAAGAACGCCTCAGCGAGATGATGCGGGCGCAGAGCGAGCACACCGGCCGGGTCGATGCGATGGGACAGGCGCTGGCCGGCCGCCAGGCCGAGATGGCGCGCGCGGTCAGCGAGCGGCTCGATTCGGTGACGCACCGGGTCGGGCAATCGATGGAGCAGACCACCCGCAACACCATGGATAGTTTGCGCGTGCTGCACGAGCGGCTCGGCATCATCGACAACGCGCACAAGAACCTCACCGACCTCACCACCCAGGTGACGACGTTGCGCGACGTGCTCGCCAACAAGCAATCGCGCGGCGCCTTCGGCCAGGCCCGCATGGAAGCCATCGTCCAGGACGGCATGCCGAAGGGCTCCTACGAATTCCAGCACACGCTTTCCACCGGCAAGCGGCCGGACTGCGTGGTGTTCCTGCCCGACCAGCGGCCGCTGTGCATCGACGCGAAATTTCCGCTGGAAGCGATGACCGCGCTGCACGACGCCCGCAGCGACGAGGAAAAGAAATTCGCCACGCAGCGCCTGCGCGCCGACGTGATGAAGCATGTCAGCGACATCGCCGACAAATATCTGATCCCGGGCGAGACCCAGGATACCGCGCTGATGTTCGTGCCGTCTGAATCGGTCTATGCCGAGATTCACGACGGTTTCGACGACGTGATCCAGAAAGCCTATCGCGCCCGCGTCGTGCTGGTGTCGCCGTCGCTGTTGATGCTGGCGATCCAAGTAATGCAGCAGATCCTGAAAGACGCGCGGATGCGCGACGCCGCCGACCAGATCCGCACCGAAGTGCTCAACCTCGGCGACGACCTGTCCCGGCTGCGCGACCGCGTGCTGAAACTGCAAAATCATTTCGGGCAGGCCAATGAGGATGTCCGCCAGATCCTGATTTCCGCCGACAAGATCGAAAAGCGCGCCGGCCGGATCGAGGAGCTGGATTTCAGCAAGGCTGAGGTGCCCGCGGAGACGCCCCGCATCGTCAAGGGCGGCGCCGACGATTTGTTTCCTCCGCTGCCGCGCAAGTTGCAGGCGGGGGAATAGACCACTACGGTCGCCGCCCACGCAGTGACCCGTTTCTTCCCTCTCCCCTTGTGGGAGAGGGTGGCTTCGCGAAGCGAAGATGGGTGAGGGGAACAGCCTCTCGTTTTGCCGCTTCCCCTCACCCGGCACGGACTTCGCAACAGCCGATGCGGAGCATCGGCGTTCTATTTAAGTGACGGCGGCCAGAGGCCGCCTTTGGCCACCCTCTCCCACAAGGGGAGAGGGGAAGAAGCGCCCGAATCTGCTAGCACTGGCGCATGAACAGCGTACCGGACAGCCCACCATCCACCGCCCCGCCTCCCCGTGCCTCCTGGCGCGAGGGGATGGCGGTGTATCTGCAGCGGCGGGTGCTGATCGTGCTGCTACTCGGCTTCTCCTCCGGGCTGCCGCTGGCGCTGTCGGGCTCGACGCTGCTGGTGTGGATGCGCGAAGCGGGCGTCGACCTGCGCACCATCGGGCTGTTCGCGCTGGTCGGCACGCCCTACACGCTGAAATTCCTGTGGGCGCCGCTGGTCGATGCGCTGCACGTGCCGTGGTTCACGCGACGGTTCGGCCGCCGGCGCGGCTGGCTGGTGTTCTCGCAATTGCTGCTGATCGGCGCGATCCTGCTGCTGGCGCTGACCGACCCGGCGCGCTCGCCGCTGTTCGTGGCGCTCGGCGCGCTCCTGGTGGCGG
>JAQGJF010000788.1 GCA_028290765.1 Tardiphaga sp. | reverse complement strand
AAACCTGCGCGCGGTTCCGGTGTTCGGCAAAGGTGCCCTCGATGTGTCACCGCGCATTGGTCACGTCCATGTCACCGTCGACGACGCGCCGTGGCACTTTGTCGACGCCAGCGGTGAAACGGTGATCGTGGTTGGACTGCCACCAGGCCCACACAAGGTGCTATTCGAAATGGCAGATCCCACGCATCACGTGATCGACAGCAAGACGGTTAGTTTCGAAATCCCGGCGCATCCGGCCGCGCGCTGAGATATCGGTTCTGGCCGTATGCGTTCGCTCGAATGCCGTGAATTTCATTGATGCCGTCACCAACTCCGTCAAGCATGTCACTTACGTTGGGCGCTCGCCGCACAAGACGTTCTTTACCAATGACGGCAGTGCAAGTGCAGTCGGAATGAGGCGTGCAAAAAAACTGTGACGGGTTAGGTGCCGTGAGTGTTTTCGAGCGACGCATGTCCCGGACTTGATCCGGGGAGTCGATGCCGGTTCGCGCAAAGAAAATACGTCAAAACAACAATCCAGAGCTTCGGTTCTGATTCAATCAGAACCGATCATGCTCTGGACGAACAGCGCGGCGGCCCGGCTCACGCCGCCCGCACATCCGCCAGGAAGCGGTTGACCTGGCTGGCGAGGTCCTTCGATTGCTGCGACAGCTCTTCGGCGGCGCCCAGCACCTGCGTGGCCGCGGCGCCGGTTTCGTTGGCGGCCTGCTGCACGCCCGCGATGTTCGAGGTCACGTTCTGGGTGCCGTGCGCGGCTTCCTGGACGTTGCGGGCGATTTCCTTGGTGGCCGAGCCCTGCTGCTCGATCGCCGCGGCGATCGCGGCGCCGATCTGGTCGATCTCGGTGATCACGTCGACGACGTTGCGGATCGCCGCGACGGTCTGGTCGCTGGCGCCCTGAATGGCGGCAACCTGCTCGGAGATCTCGGTGGTGGCGTTCGCGGTCTGGCCGGCCAGCGATTTCACTTCCGACGCCACCACGGCAAAACCTCGTCCGGCCTCGCCGGCGCGTGCGGCTTCGATCGTGGCGTTGAGCGCCAGCAGATTGGTCTGGGCGGCGATGTTCTGGATCAAGGTGACGACGTCGCCGATCTTCTGCGCGCCGGAGGCGAGCGACTGGGCGGTGTCGCCGGTGCGGCGCGCATCCTCGACGGCGCGCGCCGAAATCTGCGCGGATTGCGCCACCTGGCGGCTGATCTCGGTGATCGAGGAGGTCAGCTCCTCGGTGGCGCTGGCGACCATCTGGACGTTGGACGAGGTCTGTTCGGAGGCGTCGGCGACCACGCCGGCCTGGCGGTTGGTGCCGGTGGCCGTCGACGACATCGAGCGGGCGGTCGATTCCATCGTTGCCGATGAAGCCGACAGGCCGTGCACCAGCTCGCCGACCCGCGCCTCGAACGCCTTGGTCAGGTCGTCGAGCACATGGGCGCGGCGCATCTTGGTATCGTTGTCCGCGGATTGCTCTGCGGCCAGCCGATCCGCCTTGATCATGTTGTCCTTGAACACCTGGACCGCGGCGGCCATCGCGCCGATCTCGTCGCGGCGATCGCTCAAGGGAATCTCCGCCAGGGCATCGCCACCGGCGAGGCGCGACATCGAGGCGGTGATGTCGACGATCGGACGGCAGATCCGGCGTCGCACCATCACCACCAGGCCGGCGCTCGCGGCGATGACGGCTGCGAGGCCCAGCAACGCGACCAGGAAGCTGATGCGAGCGTCGGAATACGCGGAAGCCAGCAGCGCCTCGGCATTGTCGTAAAGGGCCTCACGCACGACGATGACGGAGATCAGGCCAAGCTGCGATTCAGCATAGAAAGTGTCGACGTCATGCTCGTACTGGCCGCTCAGGGCGCCGGCCTGCACCAGCTTCAATTCCTTGCCGAAGCGCTCGACGTAAGCTTCCTGCAACTGGTCCAGCGCTTTGGCGACATTGGCCGGCGTGGCGGGGTTGCCTCGCAATTCCAGCAGCGAGGCCAGTGCCTGATCGGTTCGGCCCTGCGACCGGCCTAATTCGATGCGTTCCGCTTCGGTCGCGACGCGTTTGGCGCCGACGATACTTTTGTGAATACTGCCATTGAGCCCGCCGATGTCACGCAATGTCCAGGCGATGTTGGCGTAGCTGGACTGGCGGTAGGCCTCGCCATTCAGGTTGGCCATCTTGCGGACCTGCTCGCGGAGCAGGGTGGTGACAATGCTGTTGAAGGCCGAATTGTCGGAGACGATCTTCTTGGCGGCATCGCGACGAGCGTCGACCGGGCCTTCGATGGCTTTGTCCATGGCGGCGCGCAGCGCACTGAACCGCGTCTTGAGCTCCTCGATCCTGGCCGTGATCTCCACACCGTCGTCGAGCGCACCCACCGAATTTTTCCTGACCTGCTCCATCTTGTCGACGGCGCCGTCGGTCTGCTTGCGGTATTTGTCGAGCTCGGCGCGCTGTTTCGGGTCGACGGCGGCGGTCCCGAACAGGATATTGGTGACGAAGCCACGCTCCGGATTGAGATAGCGCGGAATATCCCCGATGGTGCGGACCACTTCCAGGCGCCCTTGCGCCGTGGCAACCCTGTCCATCGTCTGGTGTTTGGTCGCGGCGATATAGGCCGCCAGACCGCCGCCGACGGCCGAGAGCGACAGAATGGCGATCGTCAGCAGGGTACCGATTTTCATGAAAACACAGCCGCAATGAGAAGGGAGGGCAATAGCATTTTGCCCAGTCTAGCTGGTTCGGCTTAACCTTGTGTTGACGATGCTTTGTCGCCGGGATCCGCCTGAAGTCGCGGTCTGCGAGCGCTCATCCTTCCGGCACCCCGGCCATCCGCAGGCCCTCGCAGAGCCGCGCGCGGGCGGCGAGGTAGGTTGGATTGTCGCTCGCTTCACCCGCCAGGAAACGCTTGATGGTGAAGCCCGGATCGAACACGAGTCCCGCCTGCACGGAGGCCAGCGCCTCGCCATGCATGCCGAGCTGCGCGAGCACGGCGGCATGCAGGAAATGCCCGATCGGTTGATTGCGGTTCGCCTCGAGGCTCTGGCGCATCCACGCCGCCGCCTCCGCGTCGGCCTGGAGCTGGAACTTCGCCAGGCCGAGGATCCACATCCAGCGGAAGGCGTGGATATCGCGCGGCGACAGGCGCAGCGCCTCATGGATATGGGCCTCGGTTTCCTCGGCGCGGCCGATCGAATATTTGCCGATACCGATCCAGGCATGCGCGTCGGCCAGATTGCGATCCAGCGCCAGCGCCCGTTCGCATTCCGCAATGCCCTGCGATCCACGGTTGGTGAAGATCTTGACGACGCCCAACAGCACATGGGCGGTGGCATGGTTCGGCGCGAGGGACAGCGCCTTGGTAGCGGCGGCTTCGGCGCTGGCGAGGCGCGCGGCCCGATCGTCAGCCAAAAAGCCCGGTCCAAAGGTGACATCGACGATGGCCACGCCGACCAGCGCCTCGATATTGCCGGGGTCGAGCGCCAGGGCACGCTCGAAAAAGCCGCGCGCTTGCGCCGTGACTTCGGGGCTTATTCCCCTGTTCATCCAGGCCTTGCCCTGGAAACACAGATCCATCGCGTCGGGGGACAGCGAGCGCTCGGCTCGCCGGGCCTCCGCCGCCATCAGTTCGGCGTCCAGCGTGTTGGCCAGCGTGGCGACGATTTCATCCTGCATGTCGAACAGGTCGATGACCGGTTTGTCGAACCGCTCCGCCCAGAGATGAATGCCGGTCTCGGCATCGATCAATTGCACGTTGACCCGAAGCCGCTTGCCGCTGCGCTGTACCGAGCCTTCGAGCACGTAGCGGACGTTCAAGTCCCGTCCCACCTGCCGAACGTCGGGCGATTTGCCCTTGTACGAATAGGCGCTGTTGCGCGCGATCACGAACGCGCCGGCGATGCGCGACAGATCCGTGGTCAGGCTTTCGGTCATACCGTCGACGAAGTAATCCTGCTCCGGGTCGCCACCGATATTGGCAAACGGCAGCACCACGATGGACAAACGCGGCGTCGAAGCCGCGCCCGGCGTCGAGCCGCTTTCCGGGCCCGAGATAATTCCGTCCCGGACCAGCGCATAGGCGCGGACCGGACGGGCAATATTCTTGAGGCTTTGGTCGCCCATATCGGCGAACTCGACCGCGATCTTGTCGCGAACCTGGTCGTAGGCAGAAGCCGAGATGCAGATGCCGCCGGGCGCTGCGATGCGCTCCAGGCGCACGGCGATATTGACGCCGTCACCGAGAATGTCGTCGCCCTCGATCAGTATGTCGCAGAGGTTGATTCCGATCCGGTACAGCATGCGCCGGTCCTGCGGGACGGCATCGTTGCGCTCGGCCATCATGACCTGCACCGCGACCGAGCACTCCACCGCATCGACCACCGAAGGAAACTCGAGCAGCAGGCCGTCGCCCGTGGTCTTGACGATCCGGCCGCCGTGCTTCGCCACCAGCGCATCGGAGGCGACCCGATGTTCGCGCAAGGTGCGCGCGGTCCCTGCTTCGTCGAGCCCCATCAGCCGGGAATAGCCGGCCACGTCGGCAGCCACGATTGCCGACAGCCTGCGGCCGATCCGGCCCTGCTCCTGCACCATGCGCGCGTTCCCCCTGCGCGCAATCTGTACGACGAATTCAAACGCAGCGCCAATGGAAGTGCCTCCACCCGGATTCGAGCTCCGCTCGAATCCGGGTGGGGGCGGCCTGGATCGTGGAACGTTCCCCTCAGGCCTCGAGCTGCTTGCCGATCGGCAGCGTCCGGATCCGCTTGCCGGTGGCGGCGAAGATGGCGTTGATCAGCGCCGGGGCGAACGGCGGCACGCCGGGTTCGCCGACGCCGCTCGGCGGCGCGTCGGGATCGGCGGGCACGATGTGCACGTGGGTGATCAAAGGCGCCTCGTCCATCCGGATCACCGGAAAATCGTCGAAATTTCCCTGCTGGACCCGGCCGTCCTTGAAGGTGACCTCGCCATATTTGGCGAGGCTCAGCCCCATGATCGCGGCGCCCTCGATCTGGGATTCGATCCGCTCCGGATTGACGAAGGTGCCGCAATCGATCGCGGTATCGACCTGATGGACGGTGAGCTTGCCCTTTTCGTCGACCGATACTTCGACGATGGTGGCGATATAGCTGACGAAGCTGCGATGGACGGCAATGCCAAGCCCGTGGCCCTTGGGCATCGGGCGGCCCCATTTGCCCTTGTCGGCAACGACTTCGACGACGCGACGCAGGCGCGCGGTATCGATCGGATAGCTGTCATACGGCTCGCCGTAATTCCACGGGTCCTTCACCGAATCGAGATTGACGATGCGCTTTGAGCCGATCAGCTGCAGCAGCATGTCTTTCTGGTCGCGGTTGGTGGCATGAGCGAGTTCGCCGACCATCGACTGCACCGCAAAGGCTCGCGGGATATTCGAGACCGAGCGGAACCAGCCGATGCGGGTATGCGCCGCGGCTTCCGGATTCTCGCACTGGATGTTGGCGATCTCGAACGGCATGTCGATCAGGCCCATGCCGAGCTCGAACGGCGCCTCGTGTACCGTGTTGGCCGCGAAGGTCGAAGCGATGCTCGGCGCGACGCTGCGGTGCCGCCAGGCAATCACCTTGCCGCTTTTGTCGAGTCCGGCCTCGATACGTTCAGCCGAAACCGTGTGCAGGAAATCGTGACGGACGTCGTCCTCCCGCGTCCATTGCACCTTCACCGGCGTGCCGAGCGCCTTCGACAGCAACGCCGCTTCGAGCGCGAAATCGCATTTGGATTTGCGCCCGAAACCGCCGCCGAGCAGGGTGACGTTGACGGTGACGTTGTCCTCGGGAATCCCGAGCGTCTTGGCGACGTCTTCGCGGGTGCCGCCGGGGGTCTGCACCGGCGCCCAGATCTCGGCCTTGTCGCCCTTGACATTGGCGACCGCGACCGGCGGCTCCATGCTGACATGCGCGAGGTGGGGCAGATAATATTCGCCGACGATGACCTTGTCGGCGGCCTTCAGCGCCGCTTCGACGTCGCCTTCCTTGCGCACCACCAGGCCCGGCTTGCGCGCGGCCTGCTCGAGTTCGGTGCGATAGGCGGCCGATTCATATTTGGCGTTGGCGCCGTCGTCCCAGACGACCTTGAGCGCGTCGCGTCCCTTGATCGCCGCGCCGGTGTTGCGCGCGATCACCGCGACGCCGCCGAGCGGCTGGAATTTGGATGGCCATGGCCAGCCCTGGATTTCCATCACTTTCTCGACGCCGGAGACCTTCATCGCCTCCTTGTCATCGAAGGATACGAGCTTGCCGCCGGTCACCGGCGGCCGCGCGATCACGGCATACTTCATGCCGGGCAGGCGCGTATCGCCGCCGTAATGCGCGGTGCCGACGGTAATGTCGCGAAGGTCGACGATGCTGACCTGGCCCTTGCCGAGATAGCGAAAATCCTTCGGGTCTTTCAGCTTCAGGCCTTCGACGCTCGGTACTGATTCCTTTGCCGCATCGGCGGCGAGCTCGCCGAAGCCGAGACGGCGGTTGCTGGCGGGATGAACCACCTCATGGTTCACCGCCTTGACCTCGGTGGCCGGCACGCCCCAGCGCTTGGCGGCCGCGGCTTCCAGCATGGTGCGCGCCGACGCGCCGATCTGGCGCATCGGGATCAGATAGTGCCGCGTGCTGCGCGAACCGTCGGTATCCTGGTTGCCGAATTTGGCCTCGTCGCCGTGGGCCTGCCCCACCTTGACGCGCGACCAGTCGGCTTCCATTTCCTCGGCCACGATCAGCGGCAGGCTGGTCCGGACTCCCGTTCCCATCTCGGCGCGGTGCGCCAGGATCGTCACCGTGCCGTCGGAAGCGATGGCGACGAACACGCGCGGGTCGACCACGGTGCCGTGCGGCATCTTGCCGGCGCCGGTCTGATAGGCGGCCAACGCCTGGCGCGACATCACCGGCGCGGCCAGCACCAGCCCTCCGGCGATGCCGAGGCCCTTGAGAATGCTGCGGCGCGAGATCTTTTCGACCTGGATGCGGCTCTCGATGCCGCGAAACTTTTCGGGACGTGCGATGATGTTCATGATCAGACCCCCGTCGATGCCAGATGGACCGCGTTTTCGATGCGCTGGTAGCAGCCGCAGCGGCAGATATTGCCCGCCATCGCTTCGCGGATCTGGTCGTGGGTGGGTTTTGGATTTTCCATCAGCAGCGCGGCGGCCTGCATGATCTGGCCGGCCTGGCAATAGCCGCATTGCGGCACGTTGACCTGGCGCCAGGCCTTCTGCACCGCGTGATCACCGCTGGGATGCAGCCCTTCGATGGTGGTGACCTCGCGGTCGCCGACGTCGGACACCGAGGTGATGCAGGCGCGCACCGCCTCCTTGCCGATCAGAACCGTGCAGGCGCCGCACAACGCCTGGCCGCAACCGAACTTGGTGCCGGTCAAGCCGACTTCGTCGCGCAGATACCAAAGCAGCGGAAGATCCGGATCGCCTTCCCAGTTTTGTTCCCGGCCGTTGATCTTCACCTTGATCATGATGGTTCCTCGCTCTTCATAAGCTATGGTTGAAGCTATGATTGTCTGTTCGACGTGAGCGGGGACATAATCCCCTGGCGCTCGACGCCGTCGTCTCGCGGTTGCTGCAGATTTGGTGCACCGTGCGATAGGGCTGAATTGTGGGCTGGGGGTCAGCCTCCTGTTTTGTTTTTTGCTTTGTTCACAGGGGTCTCTCGACGAGAATGAAGCTTCCGTCATTCTACCAAAAAGCGCGACGGATCGAATTCACCTTCATTTGTCTTGCAAATATGTTTGGCGAAAGCGGGGCCGTTTGCTTTCGGTAAGCAATCCTGACGCAGTGAAGCGAATTTTCGTAAACCTTGAGCACGCAGGCGGGCGTCTCGTCCGCCCGCGTTGCTTCGCGGCTCCGGCAAATGCGAATTCCGCGCTCAACAAAGCCGGGCCACCGATGTATTCATGCCGGCTCCCGAAAACGCCTGATGGAAGCGCACCTGATGCTGGACAAATTCGAACGTTATCCCCTCACTTTCGGCCCCACGCATATCGAGAGGCTCGAGCGCCTCGGTGCTCATTTGGGAGGCAAGGTCGAACTCTACGCGAAACGCGAGGATTGCAATTCCGGACTGGCCTTCGGGGGCAACAAGCTGCGTAAACTCGAATACATCATTCCCGATGCCATCGCCTCCAACGCCGACACGCTGGTCTCGATCGGAGGGGTGCAGTCCAATCACACCCGCATGATTGCCGCAGTCGCGGCGAAAATCGGCATGAAATGCCGGCTCGTTCAGGAAAGCTGGGTGCCGCACGAGGACGCCGTCTATGATCGCGTCGGCAACATCCTGCTGAGCCGTATCATGGGGGCCGATGTCCAGATGGTCGACGAAGGTTTCGATATCGGCATCCGCAAAAGTTGGGAAGCGGCGATCGCGGACGTGAAGGCCAAGG
>JAQGJF010000775.1 GCA_028290765.1 Tardiphaga sp. | reverse complement strand
CGGCTCGGCGCGCAGATCGAGCCACGCCCAGGAATAAGGCGTGTCATTGTTCGGCGTGACGATGTCCTTGTTGTCAGGCGTGAACGGCTCGGAATAATGCCGGAACACGTTGAATCCGCCGACATATCCATTTGCGGTCTTATCGACGGTCTGCGCACGCCAGGTCTGATAGCTTTCCATCATGGCGTAGGAATAAACATAGGCGTCCTTGGCAATCGCCTGCGCTTCTGCCGGGGAAACAGTTTGCGCCGATGAACCCGAGGGTGCGGCGGAGATCATCACGGCAGCGGCCATTGCCGTTAGCTTTCGTCCGGACATTCGATTCTCCTTCTCGGTGTCCTGCTGCAAGACCGGATTTCTCACTATTTTGCCGGCTGCACCGCAGGCGATTTCCATTTGTCGTCGAGAAGCTCTGGCTTCGGCCAGTAGTAGCGCGCGGCCATCATGAACGGCCCTTTCGGTGCCGGCAGCCAGTTCGACTCCTTGTCGGCACCCGGAGATTCGTTCTGGATGTAAATCGTGAGCCCGCCATCCGCGTCGCGCTTCAAGTCCGGCAGCATCGGAGCATTGACGAGGTAGCGATTGATCGGGTTCTTCACTAGCAACTGGCTTGGCAGCGCATACATCGTCAGCGACCAGAATGCGTTGACCGGCGGGAATTTCCCGTCGGCGTAACGCAGGATGTAGCGGCCGCGGCTTCCGTCGAGCGGTTTGCCTTCGTTATCCTTGGCGTAAATCGGATAGAGGGCCTCGTCCTTTGAATTGGCGCCGATTCCGACCTGCGTACCAGTGGCGCGCTTGAGATAGTTGTTCTTCAGAAAGGCGCGGCTGCCGAACAGATCGGCGCTCTTGCCGCCAAGCGTGGCACGATAGGCGTCAATTTCCTCCTGCCCATCCACCAATCCGTCCAGCAGCGCCGCCTTTCTGGTCGCGGACAATGACGCTGTATCGAACGGCTGACCGGGTACGATCCCGATACTTTCGAAGCGCTTGCGAAGTGTGGCTTCGCCGGGATTGACCGAGGTGAGCTGCAGTAGAAATGCGAGCTGATTGAAGAACTCGAGCGACTTGCTCTGTTCGGCCGGAATCATCGGCTTGATCCACTTCACCTCGGGAACAGGCGGCGGTGCCGGCTTGCCGAGGTATTCGGACAATGGCCGCAGTTTGTAACCGGCCTGGATCTTCTTGACATTATCGAGATCGCCCGGATTGAACAGCTGCGTGCGACCGACCACGTTGACGAGCTGGGTCTCGGAGTGAATGACCTTCTTGATGCCCTTCGGAGTCGGCCCCTTCCAGTTCGGTCCGGCGATCAGAAAGTCGCCACCTTTGTTGCCGGTGGTCCGCGAGCCGACATAGTCGAAATTGAAGGTGTAGAGATCCATCATCTGGAACACGAAGTAACGGTTCTTTTCCATCGCAGGGACCGTGAGCACCATTGGCTCGGCACGGAGATCAGGCCCGATGAAGGTATAAGGGGTGTCGGAATTTGGCGTGACGAACGCGGTATCTTCCGGCGTGAACACTCGGGCGACGTTCAGGATGGAATTGAACGGGCCCTTGTATTGCGGATTGCCCTTGTCGACCGAGAACGCGTACAGCGTCGAATACACCGTCACCATCGGAACGCCGTAGATGTAGGCTTCCTTGGCAATCTGCCGCGCCTCCTTGTCCGCCAAGGGTTTCGCCGACGACACGGGTGGCGAGGCCAGCAAAGCCAGCGGCATGGTGAGCAGGAGAGAAAGACCTTTTGTCATTGTCATTGCGGATCGATCCTCTTCTGGCTCGGCTGGCCATTAACGGGCCAAAATCACATATGCGGCCGCTTACTTCTCGGACGGAAATATCGCCTTCCAATCCCGTTTCATGTCGACAACGGTCCACCTCTTCGCGGCCGCCTCATCAAGCGCCTCATCGAGTTTGCCGATCTCGGATTGCCGGTCGTAGGCGTATTCGCGTTCCGCAT
Organism: Tardiphaga sp.; assembly: GCA_028290765.1. The sequence continues at coordinate 5,568 of JAQGJF010000775.1, read as the reverse complement.
CGGTATGGCGGACGATGCCCGCAAATCGCGCGCCCTCGCCCGCTGCCGTCCATTGCAGCATCTGCAGGTCGCCGTCGGAATTTCCGAACGCGAAGATCGGCCGCCGGCCGATGAAGCGGTTGATGCCGACGGGTTTACCCGGTCCATCATCGACGAATTCGATGTCGGAGAGCTTCTGGAGTTCCGGCTTGCCGTTGGCCGCAACCTTGAATTTCACGATTCCCGACGAGCCGACCACCTGCTCCGGTGGAATCCCGTAGACCTTTTCCATCCAGGGCCGCATGAATTCGACACCACCGCCGGAAACGACAAAGGTCTTGAAGCCGTTGGCGCGCAGATAGGCCAGCAGTTCCAGCATCGGCTGGTAGACGAGGTCGATATAGGGCCGGTGGAAACGCGGGTGGCGCGCGGTGGCGACCCAGTCGAGGACGATCCTGGCGAATTCATCGGTGGTCATGCCGGCATGTGTCACCGCCATGATCTGCAGCAGACCATTTTCGCCGGTGGCCGCGAACGCCTTCATGTCCTTTTCCAGCAGGGCCCTGAACGGCTGCTCCGACGCCCATTCGGGATGTTGCGCGGCCAGCGCCCTGACGCGATCGAGGGCAAAGGCGATCTGGAAATAGACCGGCTGCTCGGCCCACAGCGTGCCGTCATTGTCGAAGGTAGCGATGCGCTCGGGAATCGGTACGAACCCCGGGCTTCCCTCGACCGTCACCTGCGCGACAAAATCGGTAATAGATCTTTTGGTCGCCCCGTCGTTCCAGGAGGGAAGCGGATCGGATTGGGCAGATATGCCGCTGCTTGTCAAAACGGGAAGTGCAAACCCGATGAGAAAGGAAAGCGCCCGACTAGCAAGACGAATTTTGTAAGGCATGCTTCGCTCCTCCTATCCAGCCCGCGCGCCGGCCGGCAACCTCACCTCGCCGTACCCGTTGTTGTTCGCCGTCTGGCGTCCTTCAGATCGCTGATCGTGTCCTCCAGGATCGTCGCCGGCACGAAGCTCGGCGGGAACGAGCGCGGCGGAAACTCCTTGAAGGTCGCGACGAAGGCGAAGACTTCGTCCATGTAGACGCTACCGCGACGTTCGGGGCCGGCGGCGCCGACCGAAAACTATTGCGAGGGCTCAAAGCTCCGCTGCATCTTCTCGACGAGCTGGTCGATGCTGAAGCTCGACGGCCGCTGACTGGGCGGAAACTCCTTGAAGGTGGCGAGAAAAGGAGCCACCACCGCTTGGGATGCGATGAATGGACCGGCGCCGTCCGACATGAAAAAGTCGTAGAAGGTGTTCGACGTGACGTCCGCGCGCTCGTAGGGGTCCGACCTCAGGTCGAACAGTTTTGGAACGCGCAGCTTGGTGAAGGGCTCGGCCCAAATTCGCATCGTTCCCTGCGCACGCTGCTCCTCGAACACGAACTTCCAGTTTTCGTAACGCATGGCGACGAGATCGCCGTCGTCGTTGAAGTAGACGAACTCCTTGCGCGCGCCGCGGGGCTGTTGGCCGGTGAGATAAGGAAGCTGGTTGTAGCCGTCGAGGTGAACCTTGTATGTCTTGCCGCCGATCTGATGGCCCTTGAGCAGATTGTCCTTGATGTCAGGATCGCCGGCGACCGCCATCAGCGTCGGCACCCAGTCGAGGGCGCTGACAATGTCGTTCGAGACAGAGCCAGGTTGAATACGTCCCGGCCAGCGGATCAGGCACGGCACGCGGAACGCGCCCTCCCAGTTGGTGTTTTTTTCGCTGCGGAACGGCGTCGTGCCGGCATCCGGCCAGGAATTCTGATGCGGGCCGTTGTCGGTGGTGTAGATCACGATGGTGTCGTTGCCGATGCCGAGATCGTCCACCGCCTTGAGGATTGTTCCGATCACCGCGTCGTGCTCGATCATGCCGTCGGCATATTCGGTTCGTGCGGTCAGCCCCGGTTTGTCGCGGTGAGCTTCCCTCACATGCGTGCGGAAGTGCATGCGGGTGGAATTGAACCAGCAGAAGAACGGCGTGTTCGCCCGTGCCTGACGCTGGATGAAGTCTATTGCCGCGGCGGATGTTTCGTCGTCGACCGTCTCCATGCGCTTCCTGGTAAGCGGCCCGGTGTCCTCGATGGTCTGCTTGCCGACCTTGCCCCAGCGCGGCTGCTCGGTCGGATCGTCGCGGTCCGACGCCTTGCAGCGCAGCACACCGCGCGGGCCAAGCGCTTGCCGGAACGCGGGATCGCGCGGATAGGTGCGCGATTCGGGATCCTCCTCGGCGTTGAGATGATAGAGATTGCCATAGAACTCATCGAAGCCGTGTACCGTCGGCAGGAATTCGTTGCGGTCGCCGAGGTGGTTTTTTCCGAACTGACCGGTGGCATAGCCGAGCGGCTTGAGCAGTTCGGCAAGCGTCACGTCCCTCGCCTGCAGACCCACGGTCGCGCCGGGAATGCCCACCTTGGAAAGGCCGGTGCGCAGGGTGCATTGGCCGGTAATGAACGACGAGCGGCCCGCGGTGCAGCTCTGCTCCGCGTAATAATCGGTGAACATCATGCCTTCCTTGGCAATCCGGTCGATGTTCGGTGTCCGGTAGCCCATCAGGCCGAACGAATAGGCGCTGACATTGGTCTGGCCGACGTCGTCGCCGAAGATGACAAGGATATTGGGTTTGCGGCCGGACGGCGCGGCGACGCCGGGCGACGAAGGTGCGGCCTTCTGTGCCTGCGCCAGGGCGCCCGACGTCAGCGTTGCCGCTGCAACGAGGGTCGACGTGCCGAGCAGGATGTTGCGCCGGTTGAGGGCGTGGTCCGTCGTGGGGACGCCGGTCTTGTTTGGCTCGCGATCGTTCTCGACACTCATGACGTACTCCCTTCGCGCACGACACATCGAAAGCCGATGTGACTGGTGGACGTATCCACCGCTTCCGCGTGGCGGGCGGCCGGCCGATAGCGACGGCAATAATTCGGCGCGCACAGATGCGAGCCGCCCTTGAGCACTTTGCGCGGAATTCTGATGTTGGGCTGACGAGGATCGAAGCTGGCTTCCTTGGCCCCGCCGCGCGGATTTTGCGGAATGCAGCACGCTTTCGGCGCATCGGCTTCATGCCCGGTCGACCACCAGTCGGAAGTCCATTCCCAGACGTTGCCGATCATGTCGTGGAGGCCATAGCCATTCGGCGGAAATGCCTTCACCGGCGAGGTGCGCTCAAAGCCGTCCTCGTGGCGGTTATGCAGCGGAAATTCACCCTGCCAGGTGTTCGCCATGTGTACGCCACCCGGCGTGAATTCGTCGCCCCAGGCAAACTCGGCGCCGTCGAGGCCGCCGCGCGCGGCGAACTCCCATTCCGCCTCGGTCGGCAGGTCCTTCCCCGCCCATCGCGCATAGGCGAGCGCATCGGCATAGGCGACGTGCACGACGGGATGATGGTCGAGCACATTGATGTTGCTCCTGGGTCCATAAGGATGGCGCCAGTCGGCGCCCCGCATGAATGTCCACCACTGGCTCCAGTCGCGCAGGTCGAAAGTCGACGGCGGATGCACGAAGACGAGCGAGCCGGCATAGAGCATATGGGGCAATGCCCCGGGATAGTCCTTGGAGTCCGGCGGGATCTCGGCATTGGTGATGTGACCGGTGGCCATGACGAACCGCTTGAACTGCCGGTTCGTCACCGGCGTGCGGTCGATCCGGAAGCCATCCACGATGACCCGGTGGACAGGCGCTTCTTCGGGGTAATGATCGTTGGAGCCCATCCGGAAGGTGCCGCCGGGAATCCAGACCATGTCGTCAGGCCGGCCACTCTCGGGCCTTGGATCCCGCCGCTCGATGTCCGCCTGCAGCAATGTCATGACGCCAACTCCAGACGCAAATGGCTACGGACAGGCATCCCATAAGCGAACCACGGTCGGCGCCGGACCAACCGCGATGGCGAGAGCAGCGCAGAGGACGACCGCGCAGGTCAGGCTGAAAGTTTTTGATGCTCGGTAAGGTTGACGATCGTTACGGGATGTTGTCGATCGCATTCGCAGGCCCTTTCCATTGCGGCTTTGCCGCGCGCATCGCGCGCACGGCAAAAACAATCAGTCAGCCCCGCTTCCCTATTTCTTGCGCTTCCCCATTATTGTACCGTTCGAATGCGCAAAACTTCCCGACGTGCGTGAACCTCCCGTGTCGGAGATCGCACGCGCGAACATCAGCGATTCCACAGGCTAAACGAATCGTGAGCCTGTGTGATGTGCAGTTTGTGCCAATCTACTCACACGCGATTCGAGCCTTAACATGCAACTTCACGAATCGGTCAATCCATTGATCGAGTGTGTTTCGTTGTGTCGGAAAATTCAGTTCAAATGCGTCGCCGTCGATCCAGAACAACACCCCACGCTCCCGACGCAACATCGCCGCGCGCATTTTTCCACAAGGGATGAAATTCGTTGTCGTCGCTTTCAAGTTGTGGCTAGATTGAATTGGGCCGGCTGATTTGCGTTCGAGCGCTTCCTAACGGGAGGTCGGCAATGCGTTACGGCATCGGTGCGGCTCTCATCATCGGCGCGATCGCGCTGTCGCAGCACCAGACCGCGCAAGCCGCCGAAGGCGGCGTCGGCGCCTACCTGCTGGGCTCGCGCGGACCGATGGCAGGCATCACGCCGCCACCCGGCGTCTACTTTCAGGACGACACCTATTTCTACGACGGGAAATTCGGCGGCGGGCGCACCTTGCCAACGGGCGGCCTGCTGGTGGCCAACGTCTCGGTGCAGACCTGGCTCAATCTGCCGACCACGATCTGGGTGACGCCGGCCAAAATTCTCGGCGGCGATCTGGCCTTCTCGGTCACGTCATCAGTCGGTGAACCACGCGTCAACGCTAACCTCGGCCTCGTCGGCTATTATTATCAGCAGGTGACGGCGGATATCGACACCAACGCCGAAGCCGTACCGGGCAAAATGATCAAAGCGAGGTTCCGGAACGATCGACCGCCGTCGATGGCCGCCCGACAAAGAGAATCGGAAAGCCCAAAAATGGAAAGCCAATAATCGGAAATGGGTCAGCAGCTTTCAATCGACAAGCGCAGCCTGGACGGCTTCGAAGGCCTTCACCACGCGGTCCAGGGCACCCATGTCGATGTGATGCAACTGGGCCGCGGCAAGTTGCGCGGCTCGTTGACTCATGTCGGCCTCGGCGACTTCTCGCTCAGCATCGGCATATTCTCGGTCGGTATCCGCACGCAACGCATTGCGACCGACGACAAGCTCATCATCGGGATGCTGCTGAATTCCACCGACCGTGTGACGCATTGGTCTTTCGACATGCGGCCGGCCGATGTTCTGGTCATGCCGCCCCATGTCGCTCATGACGGAACCTTCCACGGCAGCGCCGCCTATGCGGCGATCCGCCTTGACCTGGCCAATGTCGCCTCTCTGTTCAACGGCGAGCCGATGCTGAGCGATCCGGCAAACTGGGTCCGCAAGAATCATTATCGCGCCAACTCCCCGGTCAGCGTGGACGCCGCGCGCAAACTGCCGCTGATCGTCTCATCGCTCGCGGAGCAGAAAGCGGGACTGTCCGACGCCGCGGCCGATTTCTGGCGGCGGTCGATCATCGACG
>JAQGJF010000754.1 GCA_028290765.1 Tardiphaga sp. | reverse complement strand
TGGCAGGTGGCGGACGTTTTCCGAGTTGAGCCAGATCATGCCGGCTTCCAGCGCATCGGCGACGCGCAGCGCGCGGCCCATGTCGCCGGTCCAGACGTAGCCGGTGAGGCCGTATTGTACGGCATTGGCGATCTCGATGGCTTCTTTCTCGTCGCCGAACGGAATCACCGTGAGGAACGGGCCGAACACCTCTTCCTGCGCAACGCGCATGTCGGCGCGGGCGCCGGTCACCAGCGTCGGCTGGACGTAATGGCCGCCGCCGGGCCCGTCATGCGGTTGGCCGCCGACCGCAATCACGGCGCCGTCGCGCCGGGCGATCTCGAAATAGGAGCAGACCTTTTCCAGATGCCGCGCATGAATCAACGGGCCGACTTCGGTGGCCGGATCGAGCGGATGGCCGATCTTGAGCGCCTTGACCCGCGCTGTGAGCTTGTCGATGAACTTTTCGGCGATGCTGTCCTGAATCAGGAGGCGGCTCGACGAAGTACAACGCTCGCCGTTGAGCGAGTAGATCATGAACACCACCGCGTCGAGCGCGCGATCCAAATCGGCGTCGTCGAACACGATTACCGGATTCTTGCCGCCGAGCTCGAAATGCACGCGCTTCAAGGTCGGTGCGCCCTGCGCCATGATGGCGGCGCCGGTCGAAGTTTCACCGACAAAGGCGATCGCCTTGATCGCGGGATGTTCGGTCAGTGCCTTGCCGGCTTCCTCGCCGAACCCGTGCACGGTGTTGAGCACGCCGTCGGGAACGCCGGCCTGTTTCACCAGTTGCGCCAGCAGATCGGCGGTGACCGGCGACCATTCCGCCGGCTTGTGCACCACGGTGCAGCCGGCGGCGAGGGCCGGGGCGATTTTCCAGGTCGAGAGCATGAACGGCGTGTTCCAAGGCGTGATCACGCCGACCGGGCCGATCGGCACCCGGGTCGACACGTTCCAGTGCTCGTCGCCCGGCATATTCAAACCGTCGCGGGCGTCGCTGCATTTGTCGGCGAAGAAGCGAAAGTTCTCCGCGCCGCGGATCGCCGCCTTGGCCATGAAGCGATGGGCCTGGCCGGTATCGATGCATTCCAGCACCGCGATATCGTCGGCGCGCGCCTCGATGGCGTCGGCGATGCGATGCAGCAGTTTTTTGCGCGCGGCGCCCGGCATGTCGCGCCACGCCTTGAAGGCGCGGGCGGCCGCCTTGGCGGCGCGGTCGATATCGGCGGCGTTGCCGCGCGACACCGACGCCAGCGGCGCGCCGTCGATCGGGGAGGTGTTCTCGAACACGTCGCCGGAGATCGAAGGTTCGACCTTGCCGTAGATGAGGTGGCCGATGCCGTCCGCGTTCAACTGCTTGAGCAGCGGCGCGGCGCGGTCGCGATTGGCCTGGAAAATCTCGGCGGGATTGATCGATGCCTTAGCCATTTCGCGTCTCACTCGTCAGCAACTCGTGAATGCCGTTGCGCTTCCAGCTCATGTCCTTGTCGTTGATCTGCATGTCGAACGACAGCGCGAATTTCCGGTCGGCGAATAAAGGTTCGAGATGGTCCGACAGCGCCTTGAAGACATGCGCCCCGGCCTTCTGGCGCGCCGCGAGGTCGCGACCTTCGCCGAGCCGCAGCAGCATCGCGAGGAAGCTTAAGCCGGGCCGGCCGTCGGCGATGGCAAAGTGTTCGCAGCGGATCGCACGGACGCGGATGCCGCCGAGCGGAAACATGCCGGTCTCGATGGCGGCCTTGCGCACCACCTCGCAGGCGGCGCCGATATCGACGCGCGCGTCGAGGTTGGCAGAGTATTCCAGGGTGAAATGCGGCATGTGCGTTTTGTCTATCCGTGATGCTCAGGCGAAATAACAGCTGACCGTGCCATAGGGTCCATAATCGGCCACGATGGTATCGCCCTTGCGGACCTCGATGGGGCGGATGAAGGAACCCGCCAGCACCACCTGACCAGGCTCGAGCGCCAGGCCGTGCGGCGCGATCTTGTTGGCGAGCCAGGCCACGCCGGTGGCCGGATGGTTGAGCACGCCGGCGGCGAGCCCGGTCTCTTCCAGTTGACCGTTGCGCGAGCACAGCGCGCCGATCCAGCGCAGGTCCGCGTCCAGCGGGCGCAGCGGACGGCCGCCGAGGACGATGCCGGCATTGGCGGCGTTGTCGGCGATGGTATCGAAGATCTTGCGGGTCGATTTGGTCTGCGGATCGACGCGCTGGATCCTGGCGTCGAGGATTTCCAGCGCCGGCACCACGAAATCGGTGGCGTTGAGCACGTCGAACATCGTGCAGTCCGGGCCCGTGAGCCGGTGTTTCATGATGAAGGCCAGTTCGGCCTCGATCCGCGTGGCGATGAAGCGATCGCTCGGCACCAGGCCGCCATCGGCAAAAAACATGTCGTCGAGCAGGACGCCGGAATCCGGTTCGCCGATGTTGAGTGCGCTCTGCATCGCTTTCGACGTCAGGCCGATCTTGTGGCCTTTGACCACGCGGCCTTCCGCGACCTTGATGTCGACCCACGCTTTCTGGATGGCGTAGGCGTCGTCGATCGAAATCGCGGGATGGTCCAGCGACAGCTGCCGGATCTGGACGCGGGTCTTTTCGGCCTGATGCAGCCGTTGCGCCGCCAGGCGGATATCGTCTTGCGTCAGTGCCATTTTATTCAAACCCATTTTACTCAGACCCAATTCATTCAAACCCAATTTATTCAAACCACCGCCAGTTATTGAAACCGCGATCAGTCGATGTCGCCGGTGGAAAAGGCCTGTCCCGGATATGATTAACATGTTAAATGAAAATCGCAATCCGGATCTTGCTGGATTCTGTTCGTGCTGCAGTGCAGCGTCATTGGTTCGGGTGATCGATTTCGGACCCAGGTGAATGGTGAATGATGCCTAGGAAGCCGCCGGGCAAGAGCGACGCCCCAACGCGTCGCGTGCCGATGCGCGATTTCTCGCGCTCCTTGCCGATGTCGTTGCTGCGCGCCCGCGAATCGGTGATGCGGCATTTCCGTCCGTCGTTGCGGGCGCATGGCCTCACCGAACAGCAATGGCGCATTCTGCGGGCGCTGGCGGCGACCAGCGACATCGAGGTGACCGAACTGGCGCGGGTCGCGTATCTGTTGGGGCCGAGCCTGTCGCGAATTCTGCGCGACCTGGAAACGCGTCATCTGATCCAGCGTCGCGTCGTCAAAGCCGACTTGCGCCGCAACATCGTCTCGATCACGGCGGATGGGCTGCGATTGATCAAGGCGGTGGCGCCATCCTCGGAAGCGATTTATGCGGAAATGACCAGGCGTTACGGCGCCCGCAAGCTCGCCGATCTGCAGGAGATGCTGCACCGCCTTGAAACCAGCCTGCTGGCGATGCCGCTTCCCGGCGGCGATGGCGAATCGGAGTAACCGCAAATTTGCATGTTGATGCGGAGCTGACGCATAGCTTGAGGTTTGCTTATTGTTTGGGCACGGCAATGGCCGCCGAATTCGGGATGCTCGCGCGGAATATATAGACCAAAGGCGCGTTGATCATTGGTTCGCCGACATCTATGGCACCCATCGCCGCGCCAAACAGAAATTGATGCGATATCAATCTGGTCAGTGGCCTGAGACCGTAGACACGCGAACGGTTTTTCGCTCAACTCAAACACGTAAAGAAGGCCAACAAGAAGTTCGGCCTCGACGGGAGGAATGGATGAAGCTGACGAGACGTGATTTCAGTGTCGGGCTGGTTGCCGGTATTACCGCACCTTATGTGTTGGGCAGCGCACGGGCGCAGGGCGCGACCCTCAAGATCGGGATGTGCGCGCCGATCACCGGCCCCGCCGCCGAAGCCGGCAAATACGCCACCGGCGGCGCGAAGCTCGCGGTCGAGGCGGTCAACAAGGCCGGCGGCGTGCTCGGCAAGCAGATCGAACTGATCATCGAGGATGACCAGACCACCAATCCCGGCATCGTGCTCGCGTTCTCCAAGCTCGCCGCGCAGCCGGATATCGTCGCGTTCCTCGGGTCGATCCGCTCGACCCAGGTCCATGCGATGGCGCCCGACGTCATGAAGCTCGCCAAGCCGGTGATGTTCGGCGGCACCGATCCCAATCTGACCAAGCTCGGCAATCCGTGGCTGTTTCGGTTCAGGCCCAATGACAGCTATTCCGGCCGCGTGATCGCCGACTACGGCGTCAACACGCTCGGCAAGAAGAAATGGTTCGTGCTGCATTCGACCGACGCGTTCGGCACCGCCGGCGGCAAGGCGCTGACCGAGGCGCTGGAGAAACTCGGCGCCCCGCCGGTACAGGATCAGGGCTATGCCAACAACAGCCAGGACTTCACGCCGGTGGCGCTGGCGATCAAGCAGTCCGGCGCCGACATTCTCGGTTCCTATTTCACCTTCGAGGCGGACCTCGGCATTTTCGCACGGCAACTGCGTCAGCTCGGCGTCACCATCCCGTGGGTCGGCTCGCCGTCGATCGTCAACGTGACGGCCCTGAAGCTGGCTGGTCCGGCGCTGTACGGCACCTACGGCGTCGCCGATTACGCCGAGGATTCCAGCGAAGGCTCCAAGAAGTTCGGCAAGGCCTATCGCGACGCCTACAAGGTCGCGCCGGACAACCAGAGCTCGTGGCCCTACGACGCCGTCACGGTGCTGGCGGCGGCGATCAACAAGGCCGGTTCGACCGACCCGCAGAAAATCCGCGAGGCGATCGTCGCCACCAAGAAATTCCCCGGCGCCGAAGGCGAATATAATTTCGACGACAAGGGAGACGGTCTGCACGGCTACAACATCGTGAAGAACGACAAGGGCAACATCGTCTTCGACAAGCACATTGAATTCAACGATTGATCGTTTGCGCGGCGGGCTCACCTCTCCCCGCGCGCGGGGAGAGGTGACGGCGTCGCACTCCGTCATTGCGAGGAGCTCTTGCGACGAAGCAATCCAGTTCTTGCTTCTTGGCTCCTGGATTGCTTCGCTTCGCTCGCAATGACGGGGCCGATGTCGTC
>JAQGJF010000751.1 GCA_028290765.1 Tardiphaga sp. | reverse complement strand
AGCAGGGGTAAACCAGTCCATGGCGGACAATCACTTTGCGTTTGGAGCAGGATGACAACCGGCATCCATCGTGCCCTCAAGGTTTGGACACCAGCTTGCGTGCGATAAAATCACGAACCAGCGCGGGCTCGACATCGGCGGAAATCACCGCCTGACCGACCGCCCGCAACAGGATGAAGGTAAGCCGTCCGCGCTTGACCTTCTTGTCCTGCGCCATCAGCGCCATCAGCGCATCGGCATCGGCAAGCCCCTCCTGGGCAAAACCGGCGATGTCCTGCAGATGGGTGGGCAGGCCGACCTCGGCAAGATGATGTTTGACGCGCGATGCGTCCGCCTCGGGCAACATGCCGAGCTGCGCCGACAATTCCGCGGCCAATACCATGCCGACGGCGACGCCTTCGCCGTGAAACAGCCGGTCGGAAAATCCGGTCGCCGCTTCCAGCGCATGGCCGAATGTGTGGCCGAGATTGAGCAGCGCGCGCTCGCCGTTCTCGCGCTCGTCGCGCGCCACGATCGCCGCCTTGGCGCGGCAGGACGTGGCGATGGCGTGTTCGCGCGCGGCGCCGCCGCTGAAAATATCCGCATGGTTGGCTTCCAGCCAGGCGAAGAAGGCGGCATCGCCCAGCACGCCATATTTGGCGACTTCGGCGTAGCCGGCGCGAAACTGGCGCGGCGACAGCGTGTCGAGCACCGCGGTATCGGCGATCACCAGCACCGGCTGGTGAAAGGCGCCGAGCAGGTTCTTGCCCTGCGGCGAATTGATTCCGGTCTTGCCGCCGACCGACGAGTCGACCTGCGCCAATAGCGAGGTCGGCACCTGCACGAAATCGACGCCACGGCGAACGATGGCGGCGGCGAAGCCGGCGAGGTCGCCGACCACCCCGCCGCCGAGCGCGACCACCAGGTCGTTGCGTTCGATTTTCGCGGCGATCAGCGCTTCGCCGACCTGCTCCAATCCATGGTAGCTTTTCGAACTTTCGCCCTCGCCGACGATGATCCGCGACGAGGCAATGCCGGCCTCGGCCAGCGACGCTTCGGTTTTGTCCAGCCAGTATTTGGCGACCGTACGGTCGGTGACAATGGCGGTGCGCGCACCGGGCCGCAACGCGGCGATCCGCGCGCCGAGCGACGGCAGCACGTCGCGGCCGATCAGGATGTCATAGGTTCGCTCGCCGAGCGCGACCTCGACCGTGATCGGGCTGGTATGTTTCAGCGGCGCGGTCATCTTGTTCCGTTCCATGCATGCAGCGCGGCGATGCATTCTTCGACGATTTTTTCGTGCGGCACTTCGCGCGACGCGATCGTGATGTCGGCGCGTTGGTAGACCGGATGACGCTCCTCGAGAAGGCGCGCGATGGTCGCGGCGGGGTCGGCGGTTTGCAGCAGCGGACGATCGACCCGCCGCTTCACCCGACGCAGAATGATGTCGGCATCCGCCTTGAGCCAGATCGACACCGCCTTGTCGCGAATGCGGCCCCTGGTGTCCTCGCGCATGAAGGCGCCGCCGCCGGTCGCCAGGACGCAGGGACCGCTGTCGATCAGGCGTGCGATCACCCGCGCCTCGCCATCCCTGAAATACGGCTCGCCATAGGTGGCGAAAATCTCCGGAATCGTCCTGCCCGCATGCGCGATCTCGATTTCGGTATCGGCGTCCACAAAGGGCAGCCGGAGCCGGGCCGCCAGCCGGCGTCCGATGGTCGACTTGCCCGCCCCCATCATGCCGACGAGCACGACCGAGCGCGGTCCCAGGGCCGCGACAATCTCGGCCTCCTGGGCTGCGCTGGCGCTCGCCGGCGAATCGATCTCAGACATACTTCCGAACCAACTTAGGGCCGCGGGTGCGGCATTCCGGGACACCTATACTACCCCCGCCTCCGGCCTTGCCAGAGACTCTTGCAACGCACCGGCGAACATGGTGGTAGTCACGGCCGGTCGGCCCCCCTTTCCAATGGTAAATGTTGCCGCCTGAGGCTCCGAAATGCCCAGCCTGTTCCGGTTTCTGACGGTCGTCGCGGTGATCGGCGGGATCGTCTATGGCGTGATCTTCGCGCTGGCGAATTTCGTCAACCCGAAGCCGCGGGAAATGACCGTCACCGTCCAGCCGGATAAGTTTCTCAAGAAATAGCCGCGCGCAGCAGGCGCATGAAGAGCTGCATGCGCTCTTCAAGTTTTGCACCGTCGGGTGGCGCATGCTTGATCCCGTCGATGGCCGCGACGATCACGTTGGCGACGTCGGCAGGCGTTGAATTCAACGGATCCAGAGCGACGGCGCCCGTGGCCTGCGCATCGGCCAGCGCCTGCGCCAGCAGCGCCACCAATCTCGCGCGCGCGGCCAGCGTGATGTCCCTGGCCAGGGCCATGTTGACGTCGAACAGTTCGACCGCATCCGGACTGCCGGCGAAGGGCGCGATCAATCCGCGATGAAAGGCGGCAATGGCGCTTTCGATCCGGCTGAAAACGTCGCCGCCGCCAGCCAGCGCCGCCTCGACTTCCCGCATCGTACCGGCATGGGCGCGCGTCGATCCCGCCCGGAACAGTTCTTCCTTGCTGCCGAAGCTCAGATAGAGCGACGCCCGTGAAATGTTCGCAGCCCGCGCGATGTCGGCCATCGAAGCCTTGCGAAAGCCGTGGCGGACGAACACCGGCAATGCGGCATCGAGAATGTGATCGGATTTGGCCTCCGGCGCGCTCATTTGGACAGATTGACAGTTCATGTCCGATGCGTCAAAAGACAGATAGACATAAAATGTATACTTGTCTAATCGACCAGCGATGAAAGGACGGAGCATGAATTCGGGGACGGGAGAAAATGGCGATACCATTCTGGTCACCGGGATCGGCGGCTTTCTCGGCGGGCATATCGCCCGGCAGTTGCTGACCAGTGGCTACTCGGTTCGCGGCAGCGTTCGTCGCATGAGCCATCGCGACAAGATCAAGGACCGGGTCTGCTCCGGCGCGTCTGTCGACGCCGACCGAATGAGCTTCATCGAAGCCGATCTTCGCTCCGACGCCGGATGGGACGCTGCGGTCGCCGGATGCCGTTATGTGATCCACGCCGCCTCGCCGTTTCCGGCAGGCCTGCCGAAGGACGAGGACGACCTGATCCAGCCCGCTCGGGACGGCGCGTTGCGGGTGCTGCGGGCCGCACAGCGCGCCGGCGTGAGGCGGGTGGTGCTGACCTCGTCGATCGCGGCCACCAACCACGGCAGCGGTCAGGCGCCTTACACCGAGGACGACTGGACCGATCCGACGGGCCGGCGAGCAACGCCGTACTACAAGTCGAAGACACTGGCCGAGCGGGCCGCATGGGCCTTTGCCCGCGAAACCGGACTGGATCTCGCCGTCATCAATCCCGGCATCATCTTCGGGCCGTTGCTGGGCCCGGACTATGGAACGTCGGTGGCGCTGATCCAGCAAATGATGAGCGGCACGCTCAAGCGCGTGCCGCGTTTCGGCGTCGCTGTCGTCGATGTGCGCGATGCAGCAGACGCGCATATCCGGGCGATGACACATCCGGAGGCGTCGGGTCAGCGCTTCATCGCCGCCGGAAAATTCTTCTGGATGCGCGACATGGCCGCGGCGCTCGCCAAGTCGTTTCCGGACTATGCGTCCCGATTGCCCTCAGGCGAAGTGCCGAACTGGATGATCAGGATGATGGCTCCGTTCAGCGCGCGGTCGCGCATGATCGTCCATGAACTGGACCGCGATCTCAGCGTCAGCGCCGCCAAGGCGAAGCGGGTGCTGGGCTGGCAGCCACGCCCCGAAGAGGAAGCGATCCGTGCCAGCGCGCAAAGCCTGATCGACCACGGCCTGGTCGCGACATCCTGAACCTTCGCAACCATCAACAACGGACCCCGCACATGATCTCATCCATCGCCGATCCGACAGACCACCTGGACGCCGAGCAGATCCGGGACATCGAGCGCGCACGGCTTCGTGCCCTTGTGAGCGCCGACATCACGGCAGCAGAACCGCTGCACGCCCCGGACTTCCAACTGATCACGCCGATCGGCGCGGCGCTGTCGAAGGCCGAGTATCTCGGCGCGGTGGCCGGCGGACACATCAAATATCTGCTGTGGGAGCCGGGCGACATCGCCGTCCGCCGGTATGCGGCCAGCGCGGTGATTCGCTATCGCGCCCGGCTCGAGGTCGTGTTCGGCGGCCATAAGGTCCCGCCAGGCGATTACTGGCACACCGACGCCTACGAAGTTCGCGACCGGCAATGGATGGTGGTGTGGTCGCAAGCGACAGCGATCAACCCGCCCGGCTGACGAAAACAACTGCCGGCATGCGGATCATGAGATATGATTCGACCATGGTCACCAGCAGCAGTTCCGACGCAAAGCTCACCAGCCTGTTCCTCGACATGCTCGCGGCCGAACAGGGCGCCGGCGACAACACCCTCGATGCCTATCGCCGCGATATCGAGGATTTTTCCGAATTCATCGGCGGCGCCAAATCCGATTTCAAGGCCGCCGACACCCAGATGCTGCGGGATTACCTCGCCGATCTC